>CAYVPT010000033.1:4037-12225 GCA_964453865.1 uncultured Dehalococcoidaceae bacterium | reverse complement strand
CGGGCGGCGATGGCCTGCTGAGCCGGAATGAACCGCTTGGTGAGACGGCTGATGTCTTCCTGTATGATCCTCACTCACCGGTTCCCTCTACCGGCTGCCGCGGCCACGGTACTTGCGGATTTGGGTCTTCTCCCAAGGACCAGTCATTCATCGAGCGGCGGGATGATGTATTATGCTACACCACTCCTGAACTTAAGGAAGATATCGAGGTTACCGGTCCACTGGAACTGCATCTTTATGCTGCCACTTCAGCTAAAGATACGGATTTCACCGCCAAGCTGGTTGATGTCTATCCCGATGGTCATGCCTATAACGTAACCGACGGCATTATCCGGGCACGATACCGTAAATCGTTCCTGAAAGAGCAATTCGTGAATCCCAACGAAGTTAACGAATACACCATCAATATGGAAACAGCCAGCCAGATGTTCCGCAAAGGACACCGCATACGCCTCGATATTTCCAGCAGCAACTTCCCGGAATATGACCGTAACATGAACACTGGCAATCAACCGGGAGAGGATGCCAGAGGAATCATTGCCAGGCAAACTATATTCCATGAGCCCCGATATGCTTCGTATATCGATTTACCGGTCATCAGGACTGCTGAATGATCGTCATATATGATATGATATGATTATAAGTAAAAAAATAATGCAATATCTCTTTGGGGTAAGGAGGTGTCAATGATTAATAAGTACAGAAATAATCTGTAAAACAAGCATTCACTCCGTTTATCTGAATTAATAATTATATTGGAGGTTATCTGGTGAAAAAACGGCTTATAATAGTGCTACTGGCTATTTCGTTAGTCTCAATCCTGTTCTTCAACGCTTGTTCACAAGCAACCACCACGCCCGCGACAACGGCACCTGCGACAACGGCACCTGCGACAACGGCACCTGCGACGACGGCACCTGCGACGACGGCACCTGCGACGACGGCACCGACTTCGAAACCCACTACGCCAGCAGGGCCGCAACAGTACGGCGGTACACTTAAAATACTCACCAACTTCATGATGACCAATGTCGGTCACCCGGGTAAAGACCGACCCCTCGCCGATACATTATATTCTCAAGCTGCCTGCGAGTTTCTTACCACCAGGGATAACAAAGACGCCAAGGTTGCTCCGAATCTGGCTACCGCCTGGCAGACCAGCCCTGACAACAAATCGATTACTTTTACTCTCCGAAAAGGCGTTAAATTCCATGACGGTACCACTTTCGACGCCAAAGCCGCTAAATTCTGCCTTGACTTAGCAATAGACGGGAAACTGTCGTACATGGCTAAAGCATCGAGTGTAGATGTCATCGATGATTATACTATACGGTTAAACCTGAGAGAGTTCGATCAATTCCTTCTGGAAGGTGATGTTCGGATCATCATGGTGTCACCTGCCTCGTTTGAGAAGTTAGGAGATGACGTGATGTTCCATCCCGTTGGGACAGGCCCGTATAAGTTTGCCAGTTACCAGAATCAAGTCAGGCTTGCCTATGACAGGTTTGATGACTACTGGAAAGGCAAGCCTTACCTCGACCATCTCGTCATCGATTTTATTGCCAGCGAAACGACCTTGATGGCCGCCTTTAAGGCCGGCGATGGAGACGCCGTAGTACGTATCACTGAGCAATCGATTTCGCAACTGAAACCCCTGAATATCGGCCTCAATGTTGCGCCTACGGCTGCGTGGGGTATCATTTATAACAGCAAAGACCCCAGCTCCCCCTTCTCCGACCTCAAAGTCCGGCAGGCGGTTTCTTATGCCATTGATGCACGGGCAGTAGCCGAGGCTCAATCCTACGGCCTACCGTCCTACATTAATCAATTCGCAGCAAGACCGGAAGTCCCCGGTACCACTCACAATCCTGATGTGGTAGGTTACCCGTTTAATCCGGATAAGGCCAAGCAACTGCTTAAAGAGGCCGGTTATCCCAATGGTTTTAGTACTAAATTCTTTTACCTGAATGTACTGGACATAACGACCTTAAGTACATCAGCAGCCGCTTACTTGAATAACGTTGGCATCAAGACTGAATTGGATGCCGGCGATCCCGCCCGTTGGGCCAAAGAAACCCGCATGGAGTTCAGCGGTATAGCTCCGTTTTATATTTCCGTAAACCCGCTGGAAAACATGGCGAACCAATTCTACTACCAGCTTGGCGGCATTCCTGCAAGTGCGGGTGGTCGGTGGCCTGTTGCTACCATCCCGGCTGATTATCTGGCCCTGGTTAAACAGGCAGCGGCTGAACCCGATCAGGCTAAAAGAACAGCCCTGTTCCAGCAAATGAATAAGATGGTCATCGACACTTACTGCCTGGCCACTCCCATTTATGTGGGCTTTACAGGTGCAGCCTTCAATCCCCTTGTCGTTCACGATTTTGACGTGTCAATTCTTAACGCCACTTACTGGCATTCTGACTATGTCTGGGTAACCAGATAGAACTTTATCCGGTAAGAATAAAAACCGTGATAAAAGAATAAAATATAGAGTAAGGGGGCCAGACATCAGGAGATATTACCTGATGTTCTCCCCCTTACTCACGTCAAAATGTATTGTAATAGAAGGTCTGTGGTATCTTATTTTCAGCGAGTGTGATATTTAAGGGAAAAAGGGTATGGCTAGGTACATTCTTCTCCGTCTCTTACACGGAGTGATTGTGATAATCATTGTCAGCATCCTCGTATTCCTGTTGATGCGTCTCCTCCCTGGCGATCCGGTACTTCTTTACCTCGACAAGGCCGCGATAGTAAATATCGAGCCGGGAGTTCTGGAGCAACTTCGCGCAGAATTCGGACTGGATAAACCGCTCGTTGAGCAATATCTCCGCTGGGTTAATAATATCCTTCATGGCGATTTCGGAACTTCATTATTTACGAAGCTAGCCGTCTCCTCCATCATAAAACAGAGCTTCCCTATCACCGCGCACCTGGGCATATTATCCCTCTTGATTAGCTCGATAGTGGCTATTTCCGCCGGAATAATAAGCGCGTTGAAGAGAGGAGGCTGGCTAGACGCCGTAGTGACTTCCTTAGCGAACATAGGTGTCAGCGCCCCGATTTTTTGGCTGGGAATTCTATTGATATATCTTTTCGGAGTAAATCTTAAGTGGCTGCCGATATATGGGTATACGTCGCCTTTCGATGATTTCTGGTTAAGCACCAGGCAGGTCATTATGCCAGTCATCTGTTTGAGCGTAGTATCTATAGCGTTCATCACGCGTCAAACCCGCTCGAGCATTCTAGAAGTCATCCGTTATGACTATATCAGGACAGCCTGGGCCAAGGGATTGAAAGAGCGGACGGTAGTAACCAGGCATGTATTAAAAAATAGCCTGATACCGATTGCCACCCTGATTGGCCTTCAAGTAAGCCATATTATTGCCGGTTCGGTTCTCGTAGAGACCGTTTTTAACATACCGGGTGTGGGCAGGATGATGGTAAACGCCCTGTTTTCACACGATTACCCCATCGTCCAGGGAGGCGCTTTTTTAATCGCATCATTCGTTGTGGTCATAAACCTGCTCGTGGATATCTCCTACGGCTGGCTTGATCCGAGGATACGTTACCGATAAGGTGGTGTAAGTTATGTCAGTCAAGCATGAAATCGAAAAAAGGTTCGAAGAAGCACCACCCCGTGTAAGCGAAGTACGACGCTTTCTTAAAGTGTTTTTCAGCCGCAAGATTGTGATATTAGGTTTCATCATTATTCTGGCGATGATAATCATGGCCATTTTTGCCCCTTTTATAGCTCCGTACCCACCTGATAAGATTGACATGGGTAACCGTTTACTTCAACCCAACCGCGATCATTTACTGGGTACTGATTTCCATGGTAGAGATACCTTAAGCCGCGTCATCTACGGTACGAGGATATCTTTCCTGATTGGAATTGTAGCAGTTGGTATTGGGGCTGTTGCTGGAATGGCACTGGGATTAATCGCCGGATACATCGGGGGCAAAACGAACGCCGTGATTATGAGGTTGATGGATGCTATTATGGCCCTTCCCGGGTTGCTGCTGGCCCTCATCATTGCCGCTATGCTTGGAAGCGGCTTGATGAATATTGTAATCGCTCTTAGTTTCGCCATGGTGCCAATGTTCGCCAGATTAACACGCGGCCAGGTAATTTCACTGATGGAAAATGACTATATACTGGCAGGGCGTTCCATGGGCGCCAGTAATCTGCGTATAATGCTGGTTCACCTGCTGCCGAACTGTTTCCCGGTGCTCATCGTGGGTTTCACTATGATGCTGGGGACGACTATCCTGGCCGAGGCCGGCTTAAGCTTTCTGGGTGCGGGTGTTCCGCCGCCGACACCTTCCTGGGGAGCAATGGTTAGTAACGGTTATATCTATATATCATCCAATCCTCTACTTTCTCTGGCACCGGGTCTGGCCGTAATGCTGTTGGTATTTGCATTCAATATGGTCGGCGACGGATTGAGAGACGCCTTAGATCCCAGGCTTAGAGGAATATTATGATTTCATTTGATTGTTATATAATCAGGAAATCTAACGGTTTTATCCACATATATCGTCATGAAAAACGGGATATATAGCACACATATTCTGACTTAAGATCATTTATTTTTTTGAGTCCATTGTACCAAAAGCGAACTAATATAAAAGTTGGAATTGTCTACCACTGCACGAACATAGGGATGTATGTGTTTTCCTCGTAACATCTGCCTCTGCTAGAAGTCAACATCAAACAAGTTACTTTCTTGTTGGCTGTATTTGCAGTTAATTTTGAAATAATGCAAGATTGTCATGTATAAATAACGTTGGAAAGTTGATTAGAAGAGCATTTTGCACAGAACATTTATCCCACTCCTTGGGGACCATGAGGGGAATGGCCCTCACTTTGGGATGAATGTGATGTCGAACGAACCTTCGCGGTAGGCAAACCACCCCTTCAGAGGAAGCTTAGCTCGCTGAAGGTAGAGTATTAGCGGTGTGGAGTCGGTCCAGGTAACACCCTCCTCATCCAACATGGAACGGATCTTGATCCTCAGCCCGCTCCCGCTAGGGCTAAAATTACTAGGGAGCAACTGTAGCTCTTCCACGTACATCATCACACCTATCAACCCATCTAGCGAGTAATACGGCAGGTCAGGCCACTTTTTCGCTTCAACTGACATTTTAGGAGCGTTCCTTTTCCCCTGAGGAATGAGTAGCAGATTTCTACTTTAATGCTTATTATCTCAACTCTTTCAGCGATTTGTCAATGATTATGCTTGTTGAATTTGGTGATGGCTATTTCACATGATTTTAACTATTGGCACAATATGCTCTATGTTTTAAATTAACCAACAACAGAAAAGTCCAAGCTTAACCTATTGACAAACATAAAATTATGGAGTTAAATCCAGAATATAAATAACGGCATCAAAATGGATGCTGATTAAGAGGATGGCATGGGTTACTGCAATCCTGAATGAAGAAACTCACAGCATCTGTTATATTTTAGTGTAGCTGTTTTTTAGTTTCTTCCGCGGAGGGTTATAAATATCAACCAAATACATTCGGTGTAACCAGGAGCCAAGATGGATATAGAGAAAATGCAAACTGACAAGGACGTTGAAGGTTTGATAACAGCGTTAAAGAATGAAGACGAGTTCGTCCGAAAGGAAGCTGCACAGAGTCTCGGACAGTTGGGTAATGTCGAAGCTGTACCGGGTCTGATTGATGCTCTAAAAGATGGGAGTTCACACGTCAGGCTGTACGCAGCGGGGGCTCTCGGAGATATCAAAGATAAAAGGGCTGTAGAACCCCTTATCCAAGCGCTTAGAGATTTAGATCCATTCGTTAGACGGCATGCAATGTACGCTCTTGGAAAGATAGGTGATACTAAGGCGGTGAAACCTCTCGTTGAGTCCTTGAGGGATATACCATGGGTTCGTTTGGAGGCAGCTCGATCCTTGGGGAAAATAGGGGACACCAAGGTAGTAAAAGAAGCAGTGTCATCGCTTCTCGAGTTATTTACTGCGAAGGACTTTTCAATCGAAGAGCAGGCAAAAAACGCTCTCGCAGACTTGGGAGAACTAGCTGTGGAACCCCTTACCGAGGCTATGAGGGGTGATAATGATTATATCACGGTACAAGTAGCCGATGCTCTAATAAAGATGGGCACTGTCAAAGAGATGTGCAATGTCAAACTGACTAAACATGTTATAAAAGCTCTGAAGGACAAAAATGCTCGAGGACAAGCAATAAGGGTTCTTGGAAGCATAGGTGATTCCAAGGTCGTAAAGCCCATAATGCAGATTCTTATGAAGGATAAAGATGAAGCTATTCGAGCGCAGGCAGCAACATTCCTTGGAGAGTTGGCTCTTAGAAATATCGGAGCTAATGAAGCTGTAAAGACTCTTAACCAGGCTCTAAGTGACAAGAGTGAACTTGTTAGAGAAACCGTGAAAAGGGCTTTGAATAATATTACTCAAGCATCGGAATAGTCGCGATGATATGAAAAAGATGGATGGTGCATCAAGAAGTACTAAGTGAGATTTAGGACTTTGATAGGATTTGCCAAAAGACTGATTGGTAGAGTTTGGATAGTCCTAATTATGTTAGTATGGACAGTTGATAGCGATGAAAAACCGTATCGTACATAAGCCGTGAAACAATTGGTCGACTGAAAAACAAGCTTGTCTAGGAACCGAGGTATTATAGTAATGAAAGGGTGAATACGGAAATCGTGTTTGTTTAAACTGAGTGTGCTCCTTCAGCTTCTTTTTAAGACTGATAACTAAAACTAGCTAAGAAAGAGGGTTGGTATTATGGAACCTGCTCTTTCAGTTCAGATAGTACTCACTCTAGCGGCACAGGAGGCGATGGCTGCTGCTTTCGAGGAAATTCAACCAGCACATATATATATCGCCCTTCTCAAGTTTGCCGAGCTAGAGGAGCCTCAATTCCAGCGACTGGTTACAGAGCCCCACATGGCAAAAACACTCATCCCGGATCGTGACACACTACGAGAGAGGCTTGCTGGGGGCGGTATCACTGTACCTGATAAGAGTAAGCTGACTAGACACAAATTGCGTGAAGAAATGGGAAAAGGAGGTCACCCTTTTGACCCAAAGAAAGTGATACACAGATCCAGTGAATCGAAGGCATTGTGTCAGGAAGCAGAAAATGTTGCTATAGCAGCCAGTGACTCGCATTGGCGTGTTGTACACCTGCTTGACGCACTAGTTGCTATTGACTTTCCAGATATGGTCGAAAGGTTTGCTACTCCACGAGCCAAGAAGGAGACACCACTTCTCCACAAATATGGAACAAATCTATGCAAATTAGCAGAGGAAGGTAAACTTGGCGCTGTTTTGACAGACGAAAAGGTGTTGAAGAAAGATGCAGTGTGCAAAGTTGTCCTTGAGGAGCTGTTCGGCAGGAAGAGGGAAAGTGTTTTGCTGGTAGAAGCTGGTAGCCGTCCAGCCAAGGAGATAGTGAAAGCAGTGGCTCAGTTTCTGGTTAGTACTCCTGCTCCAGTTGACACCGAGTATAAGGAAGTATGGGAGGTAAAGCTATTTAGACTGCTGAAAGGAATGTTTGAAATGAGCTCGGAATCACGGGAGAAGGCATTAACAGAAGAGACGGAGGCGTTGCTTCGAGTGGCAGCCCAAGTGCCTGAACTTATCCTGTATATAAACGATTTTCACGAGTTCTTAGTTGCGGTGCCGAAGTTTAACCAGATCTTGAAAGAAGCGCTATCTCTTGGAACAGTCCAATGTATTGTTACTACTGGTGCTGACAATTACGCTCGACATATAGAAGGGGACAAGGAGTGGGAGAAGGTAATTAGGGTCATCACAATTCATGATATTGAAGTGCCACACCAGTTGTGATGGGAGCTTTGTGCAAGATATGGGAGCATCTATCACGTGAATTTAACACAAGGAGGGTGGCATGTTTACCGATAGAGCACAGGGGATTATCGATCTAGCGAAGGACTACTCTTTTACCAAAATGAAGCGGGAGCTTGATATGGAGTCTCTGCTAGCAGCCGTGGGTAGTGACACTGAGGCTAGCATTCTTCTAGCCGAGTGTTTAACTGCCGGGGATGTCAGTACCTTGCGAGCTAAATGTCCTGAGTTGGGCGAGATCAAGCCATGTCCGGAAAAGTTGGATTTGACTGAGCCGTTCCGTGACCTTTTGTCTTGCGCAACTGAGTTAGCCTCGGGCG
>CAYVPT010000033.1:0-4027 GCA_964453865.1 uncultured Dehalococcoidaceae bacterium | reverse complement strand
GGTACCGGATCGTGCTCACCCTGGCTTAATTGACACTCGCCACCTTGTTTGTGCCATTGCCTTATCACAAGACGCTTGCGAGGTACTTGACGGAGTAAAACCGATTTCGCGCGAGGATGGTATTAAAATTCTCACGAGATGGTATTCGGATATGGGGACACCTGTATCAATAGCTGACCTGTTGGGCAATCTGCGTAGAATTCGCGGCGATTTGCTAGCCAACGTATTCGGACAGGACCATGCTATACATGCTTTTATCGAAGGTCTTTACAATGCTGAATTGACTGCATGGGCTGATGTGACCCGGAAGAGGCCTTTAGCAGTGTTCGTTTTTGCCGGGCCACCTGGAGTAGGGAAAACCTATCTGGCCGAACTCACCGCATCACTTCTTAAACGACCGTTTAAGCGATTTGACATGACCGGCTATACCGACCATCAGCAGTACAACCAACTTGTTGGCTTCGCGCCAAGTTTCCAAGCAGCACAACCTGGTCTTCTGACTGGCTTTGTAGAAAAGAACAACAATGCTCTCCTTCTCTTTGATGAGATTGAAAAAGCTCATCCCAACACGATTCAACTATTTTATCAGATACTTGATGCTGGACGTCTCGAAGACAAGTTCTATGGACGAGATGTCAGCTTTAAGGATACGATTATTATTTTCACCACTAATGCCGGACGTTCATTATATGATAACCCAAATAAAATTGGAATCAGCATGGCAAATTCTAACTATCATAAAAGAACAATTCTCAGTGCATTAGAGAGTGAAAAGAATCCTGCCACTGGGCAACCAGCCTTTCCTCAAGCCATTTGCTCCCGTATAGCCCAAGGTTATCCACTTATGTTCAACCATCTGGGGGTAAATGAGCTGGAACGCGTATGCGCTGCCGAGTTGGCTCGCACCGAGTTGCTACTGGCAAAGCAGTATTTGAAGGTTTTTAGTCATGATAGCACGCTTCCTATTTGTCTTGTTTTGCGTGAAGGCAGCCGTGTAGATGCTAGACAACTGCGTGCTGAAACAGAGAGGTTCATTAAGAGCGGATTATTCAATTATTGTAGCCTATATGATCAACCGTCGCTGGAAAAGGCTTTCGATGGTGTCGAAAGGATACACTTCGAAGTTGAAGGAAGGGCACAAAACGTTGAACCGGAGATCTGTGCACTCTTTGCATCTCCGGAGAAGCCCAAGCTTCTGCTGATTGCTAACGCCAGATTCGCAGAGCTGTTTCAGCGGTATGTAACACAGATGGAATGGTACGTTGCTTCTTCAGCGGAGGAAGCCATCAGCATCCTCTCAGCCAATGACATTGATATGATCTTGCTAGATATCTGGGTCAAGCGTGATATGGACAGAGTAGCTGGCAAAGAGATGGATGCAGGAAGAGAAGAGCCTGCAGCAACTTCACGACGAGACATAATGATGACGGTAGACCAAGGATACGACTTCATTCCTCTCTTTGCACACGCACTGGATGAGGGCCGAAATATCCTAGAGAAGATCCATGAAAGCCTTCCCGAGGTTCCCATCTACCTTCTTTCATTCAATGAGCCTGATGCTACACAAAAGGGGGCCAAGGGGGAGAAGCAGTTCGATATGTCCGTAACGGTAAGCTATGATGCTACCAAAGATGCTATGGAGGAGACTGCTATCGGAGAGCCTCAACGACGAGTAATAGACGACGAACTCTTTTTAGCGTGTGTACGTGCAGGAGGTGCTCGCGGTTTGGTGGCGACCGATTTCACTACGGATAAAGGAGAGGCATGGCAGATGCGGTGCCAACAATTTACTCAAGTCCTGACGGAGATTAATCGTCGCCTTTATAGAGAGAAGATGACTCGGTCTCTTGCTCAAGAGCGTAAAGTAGCAAGATTTGATACGGCTGCTTCCGTTGACAAGAAAAAGCGCCAACTAACTATTCAGCTACGGAACTTCCGTCTCACTCAAGCCATTGAAGCATCAGATGTTGGCGAAATGGTGGACGAAGTTAGGCGCCCCAGCACAAGGTTTGAAGATGTTATTGGTGCTAAAGCAGCAAAGGAATCATTACAATTTGTGATAGATTGGCTTAAGAACCCCAAGCGTTATGCTACCTTGGGTATACGTCCACCAAAAGGGATCTTGCTTGGTGGGCCTCCGGGAACAGGAAAGACGATGCTAGCTCGAGCTGTGGCTGGCGAATCTAGATGCGCCTTCATACAGACATCGGCATCCAGCTTTGTGACAATATGGCAGGGCCGCGGACCACAGAATGTTCGAAATCTCTTCGACCGTGCGCGCCGCTACGCACCTGCAATCGTTTTTATTGACGAAATCGATGCTATTGGAAAAACGCGCGTTGGTGGCGCTGGAACTGGGCGTGCGGAGGAAGAAACACTAAACTCTTTGCTCACGGAAATAGACGGCTTTGCTGCACCAATGCTGCAACCAGTTATCGTCTTGGCGGCGACTAATTTGGTAGAACATCTGGATGATGCGCTTAAGAGGCGATTTGACCGAGTCATTGAAGTAGACCGGCCGGATAAAGCAGCCCGATTGCAATATCTAGAAAAGGTGGTATTAGGACGCGAAACGAGTAAAGTTTCCCAGCCTGTAGTCGAAAGAATTGCCGGACAATCGGCAGGCATGACTATAGCTGACCTAGAACGTATCGTTCACGAGGCTTCCGTAATGGCTGCTCAACAGCTTTCTGAGATAACTGATGGTATTTTTGAAGAGGCATTTGAAAAAGTACGAATGGGCGAGACTGTTGTCACTCCCGATCAGCAAACACTTACACGCATTGCCCGCCATGAGTCTGGTCATGCCTTAATCGATTGGCTGACGGGTCATGCTCCAGTCCAAGTTACTGTAGTCGGTCGCGGACATGCTGGAGGCTACGTAGAGAAGGAATCGGAAGAAGAAAGGATAATATATACTAAAGGTGAACTTGAACAAAGTATTCGCACGTCTATGGGAGGTCGTGCTGCTGAAATTGTTTACTATGGGTCGGAGGAAGGGTTGTCAACCGGGGCTTCTAACGACCTACAACACGCAACAAGATTGGCAGAGAGAATGGTGCGCGAGTTTGGCATGGCTGCGGAATTTGGCCAACTTTCCTTGAATAGCCAGCAGCTCTATGATGGACCACTTGCCATCGAGGTAAACAAAGCTGCGGAGCGCATAGTGAGTGAGCAACTTTCAAAAGCAATTGACACGCTCAAAGAGAAGAGGGACTATCTAGACCGCTTGTCAGAAAAGCTGCTCGAAAAAAACCGCCTTACACGAGAAGACTTAGAGGAAATTTTAGCAACATTGGGTAGGACGAAGAAGGAAGAGTAATCAGAGGTAAGTGTGAACACCGAAGACGAAGCGAAGAAGCGAGACAACCCTTTCAAGACTAATGTAGGTACGGCTCTAAATGCTGGCCTGGTACGCGATGATAATGAGGACGCTTTACTTGCGATTGATCTGGCTTTGTATGATGGCGATGATGCTGTGGTAGCTAGTCTCTATGCCGTGGCGGATGGGATGGGGGGGCACCAAGCCGGAGAAGTGGCGAGTAATCGAGCCATTGAGATACTTGCTGAGCAAACACAAAAAGCCTTAAAGGATTTGGCAGCAAATGGCATGCTCGATAAAGATTCTGTATCTGGAATGTTAATAGAAGCAGTCCAAGAGGCGAACTCGGATATATATGACGAAAACTCAAGAACAGGCAACAATATGGGAACAACACTGGTGGCAACGCTATTGTTTGGAAAACTGGCATACATAATTAACGTTGGGGACAGCCGAGCTTACTTATTAGATGAAGGCGGGTTACAAAAAGTTACCACTGACCATTCCCTAGTGGCGAGCCTCGTGACAGCTGGACAAATCAGTGTTGAGGACATCTATACTCATCCTCAACGGAACATTATAACGCGCTGTTTGGGTACTCATAAAAACGTCAAGGTAGACCTTTTTATCAAGAAATTGAGGCCAGGCGTGTCTCTTGTCCTGTGTTCCGATGGTCTGTGGGAGATGGTGCGTGACGACACACTG
>CAYVPT010000032.1:0-12516 GCA_964453865.1 uncultured Dehalococcoidaceae bacterium | reverse complement strand
TATAGACATCCGGGGCAAAGACAATCATGTTCTGTTCGCCGCACCCGAAGGGCATCTGCAAAAGGGCATCCAGCCCGTCGATGGTCTGGGTTAAAAAGCTGGAGGTTACGGCAATGTAAGCCCGGCCGGAATCCTCAACGACAACACCCGGAATGGTAGTATCGATAGACTCGACGATACCGCCGGTGAGGGTGAGGTTATCGATGATTTCCTGCGGCACGCCCTCAGGCTCGATGATAATGGTCTTAATAGCAGCATCCGCCACCTCGGTAGTCCGCGCCGTTATCTTGACGTCCTTAATGCCGAGTTTGCCGGGACGTATCATGAAATCGACCCCGCCGATATCATTGGCGTCAATCGTTATGGTCTTGTTTGAGTTATCCAGAAGCTCGAACCAGTCGCTCTGGTCAATATCCACCTGGACTTCCTGAGCGGTATCCAGGTAGTTATATATCGCCACGCTTACCGGGAACTCCTCTCCCCGGATGGCTGAATATGGAAGGTCGATAGTTAAAAAGAACGGCTGAAACACCCTCAGCGAGTCCTCGGCTACACCGAGTCCGTTTTCTTTAGAAACGGCCACGGCACGCAGCATCCAGGTGGTAATAGAGTCCGGCACGGTCACCTTCTGAGTGGCTTTGCCGCTGCTATCGGTCTCGAAGTCCAGCCACAGCCAGGTCTCCGGGAAGAACTGACGGACATGCTGTACCTCGGCCAGCTGGCCATTGATGGCCGGGGCCTGGGGAACCACGATGGTAGGTGCGGGTATAGCCGTGGGCACGGGAGCGCCGTTGGCTTCCTCCATGCCTTTCATACCCCCGAAGAACCTCACAATTCTGCTCAAGATACCGCCGCTTTTCCCTTCAGTATTATATTGCTGGCTTTGCGGAATCGTCTTATTGGTCATCACCACCACCCCGGCATCTTTAAAGATAGCCTCGGTACCGGGGATGGTATCGGTGGGGTAGAAAGATACTTCATGTATTTCCGCTTGCGGCTCCATGTAGAGTCGTTCCAACTCATCGAAGACCTGCTGTAGATTAAGGCGGTTCTCTGCCAGAATGAATACCGACATATCAACCGCGGCGATACCCACCTTGGCCTTGCCATCTGCTTTAATTTTTATCTCGATATCTTCAGCAGGTTTGGCTTCTTTCTCGCTGAACTCGGCGGTCACTTCAAGCGGATAGACAGCTTCTACCTGGAACGGCAGGTAGTCGGCCGCCACCTCGGCATTGGGCAATATCTGGTAGACCAGTAATCTGGAAGAAGACGCCATTAACGGGGTGACGCTGAATTCAATATCCCGACTGTTGGTGTAGTCCGAGAAGACAACCATGCCACGTGAAATAACTTCGTAGTAGAAGTTCACGGCGCGGTCGGTCGAATAGACCTTGAAGGCAATCTTCTGACCGATTTCCGGCGTTCCCTCCGTGGTCTGCTCCAGGTGGATGAAGTTCCCGGAAGGAGAAAACGATGATTGTACCGTCTTAGAAGCATAGGCATCCCCGGCGCTGGCTTCGATTATCAGGGCGATGGCTTCCTCCGGCGGCTTAAGCTCAAGGAGCGCTTTACCTCCGGCGGTATCGATTTCTTTCTCTTCCGTCTTGAAGTCTTCGAAGTCCGCGTCCACATAGGTAATGGTAACCTTTACCTGGCTATCGACCGGCCGGTTGTCCGGCGTCTCGGTGAGCACCAGGACGTTGAACGGCAGGCCGGGCTTGAAGACCGAGCCTTCCGGAATCAATTGCAGATTTACCGGGGTCTGCGCCACGGTAAGCAAGCGGCTGGTCTTTTCGACATAGCCGGTTGATTTTTCCGTGACCGTGATATCCAGCTGGACATTCCCCTGCCCGCCGGAAGCCGGCGTCCCCGCCACGTAATGGACGGCCGGTAACTCAAAATCGATTTCCCCATCGATGTCCTTGGTGAGAGTAGCGTATTCCTCCCACTGACCGACGTACCGGGAAGCGACGATGGTCACCTCTCCGCTGACTGGCTTGCCGAAGCTGTATTCCGCCCCTATTTCACCCTTCACTTCCTCGTTGGCCAGGAACCATTCACGGGGTAAATCCACGGTTACCCCGTACTTAGGCAGGACATACTCTTCGACACGCACGTCCAGCTGGGTCCTGGCTTTTTCCGTGATGGCATTGATCTTCCACACCCCCAGATTGGGCTCATCGGACAGAGGCAGGTCAACACCGGCCATGCCGTAATCGTCCGTGGTAACTTCCGAGTGGAATATCTTGATACCCTTGGCATCAAAGACATCCACAGTAACCGGCTCGGTAGCCGGTTTCAACGCGGGGTCAAGGGTGAGTACCCGCATGTGGATAGTCTGTCCCGGCTTATAAATAGGTTTATCCGTTTCCACGAATACTATGAAGCTTTTCTCAACATTTATCTCCGCTTTATCGGAAAAAGCGCCTCCCTTGACCTGGATTTCGTATTTACCGTCGGCCACCTCGGGAATATCCAGGGTGACGGTCCCTTTGCCGTCGACCGTCTGTTTGGCGCTGGAGACCTTCTCGCCGTCTTTCAGGAGAATGACCTCGACCCTATCTTTCGTCAGCTTCTCACCGGCGAAAAGCGTCAGGGAAATGGCTTCGGTACGGCCGCTGTGCAGTACTTTGGGTATAATCGCGACGTAGCTATTCGCCGCCTGAACCGGCGTACTACAAGCGGGTAAAATCCCCAGGATAAATGACAATACCATAAACAACCCTACCACCTTAATAAACATACCTTTCATGACTAAACCTCCTTGCCTGTTTTTCTTATCCTTAACCTCTGTACACATTATATAACGCCATCCTGTAAAAAAAGTTATTTCTCGTTTTATTTCTATATCACCCGCTCGATATTATAAAACACACCCTGAAGAGATAAGCGTGTCCTTTTACAACGTGGCACTCTTTTCATCTGGTTTTACCCACCCCCTTTATCCCCCTCTCGAACAGATTTGTTCTTCAGGCTCGATTTTCATCTTATTCAAGAGGGGGAAAGAATATGAGATGGGGGTGAGGTTTGAACGTATCAATCAAACGCAAACGGAACCACATAATAATTTTTTGACATTAAAATTGAATGTCAAGTACAATTAGAGTGGCTTATTATTATAGCAATGAAAGGAGCAAGGAATGACTGGAGGATATATGGGGAAGATTTTATGGGTAAATCTTTCCAACGGAAAAATCAAGATAGAAAAACCAAAGGCGAGTCTGTATAGAGACTTTATCGGGGGGTACGGGATTGGAGCCAAGATTCTTTACGACCACATGAAACCCGGAGCGGACCCGCTGGGTCCGGATAATATCCTGGGACTGATTACCGGACCTTTTACCGGCACCCCTATTCCTGCTGGTGCGCGCTATGCCGTCGTGGCAAAATCACCCCTTACCGGGGGGTGGGGCGACGCCAACTCGGGGGGATTCTTCGGGCCCTACCTCAAGTTCTCCGGTTTTGACGGTGTGTTCTTTACCGGCATATCACCAAAACCGGTTTATCTCCTCATCGATGAAGGTAAAGCGGAGCTGAAAGATGCCGGCCATCTCTGGGGAAAAGACGCCTACGAAACCGAGGAAACCCTGGAGACTCAATACGGTAAGCAGAGTCGCGTCGCCTGTATCGGGCCTGCGGGTGAAAAAATGGCTCTTATAGCGTCTATAATGACCGATAAAGGCTCGGCGGCCGGTCGCTCCGGTCTGGGGGCAGTCATGGGCTCTAAAAAACTGAAGGCGGTGGTAGCCAGAGGGACGATGCCGGTGCCCGTAGCGGATAAAGCAGCCGCCGAGCGATTGAGAAAAGAGCATGTGAAATCCATGCAGGTTCCCGGTTTCGGGGGGTTAGAAAGCCTGCATAAATACGGAACTTCCGCCATGACCGACAAATCCGCCCACAGCGGTGACACCCCGGTCAAGAACTGGGGCGGCATTGGTGTCATTGACATCCCTGATGTCGAAGGTTTAAAGCCGGATGTTCTGTTGGAATGTGTAGCAAATCACGGGGGATGCTGGCATTGCCCGGTGGCGTGTAAAGCCACTATTAAAGAGGGTACGGGAGAATATAAGTACCCGGCCGGCATTCGTCGACCGGAATACGAGACCCAGGGCAGTTTCGGGGCTCTCTGCGGAAACAGCGATACCGAATCAATCAACATGATTAACTATATCTGCAACGGATACGGTCTGGACACGATATCTGCCGGCACTATTATGAGTTTTGCAATCGAACTTTACGAAAACGGCATTATTACTAAAAAGGATACGGACGGTATCGACCTTCGTTGGGGCAATCATAAGGCGCTGGTAGCCATGACCGAAAAAATGGCTAAAAGAGAAGGTATCGGCGATATACTTGCCAATGGCGTAAAAGTAGCCGCCGAGAAAATCGGGAAGGGGGCGCAAAAGTTCGCCGTGCACGTCGGCGGCCAGGAAGTGGGCATGCATGACCCCAAACTCGCGATGGGCGCGGGCTTTAGTTCCGGCGCACGCTACCAGATGGATGCCACCCCGGGCCGTCATACCCAGGCCTTCGGGCCAGGCGCTTTCTCCAGTCATATAGTTAATGCCAGCGGACTATGCCTGATAGGATTCGGGTTCGGGGCGGGACCGGAAAAACTGAGGGACTTTCTGAACGCGGTTACCGGTCGGGGATACACACTTGAAGCCGTCCTTAAGGCAGGTGATAGAATCGGCGTTATCAGGCACCTCTTCAACCTGCGCGAGGGCATAAATGAACTGGACTGGACGCCGCATCCCAGGATAATCGGCGAGCCCCCTCAAAAGGAAGGGCCACTCGCCGGCGTAACAGTTGACCAGAAAGGCCAGGTGTACTGGAACATGGGCGCTATCGATTGGGACCCGGTATCAACCAAGCCCAGCAAGCAAAAGTTGATCGAGCTTGGCTTTCCCGAAATCGCCGAGGAACTCTGGCCCCCGCAGCCGTTCCCCTTCGGACCTCCGCCCGAAGAGTAAATCATTAAAGGATAAAATAGCCAAAGCCCGGTGGTTCAATACCCCGGGCTTTCTATTTTTTCACAATTTGTCAGGACTTTAGTCCATTGACTTATCCGGGCGGTTCAAAGCCCCGCTGCCACTCCAGAGCAGCTTTTGGACATTTTTTGTATAATCCCCGCTACGCTGGTATAATCATGGTTAATAAATTGTGGCATCTTTGATGAAAGGAATTGTTTGTGATGACGGATAAACCCTGGGCCGAGATGAATCCGCAGGAAAAAAGAGCCCATCGGGAAAAAGGATGGCTTGATAACTGGGGAAACAAGTTCCCGGATGCGGAAGCTGAAAAAGCCTACAAGACGCGGGTACAGAGGCTGATTGATGTTTATAACGTCAGGGAACCCGATAGAGTTCCCGTTAATCTGCCCATCGGCGACCTGCCACTCAAAATGGCTGGCGTTGACACTTATACATCCATGTACGACTATGAAAAAGCCATCGAAGCCGCCGATAAGTTCAATGAAAAATATGCCGCGGAACTGGAGACCAACGCGATGCCTTTTATATTTCCGGGCAGGGTCCTCGATATACTCGATTATAAGTTATACGCCTGGCCGGGGCACGGCATCTCCAAGACCGGTACCCAGTGGCAGTTCATCGAAGGCGAGTACATGACGGTAGACGAGTACGATGACCTTATCCGCGACCCCTCCGATTTCTGGATGAGGACTTATTTACCCCGTGTCTTCGGTATCATGGAACCGATGAAGCTTTTCCAGCCTTTCACCAATATCACGGAGAATGTCCACGTGCTACAAACCATGCCGCTGGCCATGCCGCCGGTGCAGGAGATGCTCCAAAAATTGTTGGATGTCGGCAAGGAATACCAGAAAGCGATGCAGGTGATGATGAGAGGCGGCAGAGGAATGTCCATGGGCTTCAGCGGATTCTTGGGTGGTTTCGCCAAAGCCCCCTTCGATACCCTCGGCGATACGCTGCGGGGCACCACGGGCATCATGCAGGACATGTTCCGCCGTCCCGATAAACTTCTCAAAGCCCTTGATGTAATAGCGGATTTAACGATTAACACTATACTAAAAAACCCCAACATCGAGAGGATGACCTCGGTAATGTATCCCCTCCATAAAGGCGCCGACGGCTGGATGTCCCAGAAGGCGTTCGATACCTTCTACTGGCCGTCCATGAAAAAGGTCATGGACGCCTTTATTAACGAAGGCCTAATGCAGAGCCTCTTCGCCGAGGGCGGCTATAACACTCGTCTGGAATACGTCAACGATTTCCCCAAGGGAGCGGTGACCTGGTACTTCGACCGCACCGATATGTCGTTAGCCAAGAAAATAATCGGTAAGAACTGCTGTTTGCAGGGCAACGTACCGACTTCCATGATAGTCACCGGCACTCCCGAGGAAACCAAGGAGTACTGCCGCAACCTGATAGAAACCGTCGGCAAGGGCGGCGGTTTTATCCTTGCCGCCGGCTCGATAGCGGATAATCCTAAGCTGGAAAACCTGCAGGCAATGATGGCCGCGGTGAACGAATACGGCTGGTACCGTAAATAAGGAACAGCAACAATAACGGGGTTTCAGTATGACTCTGAAGAAAGATATCTACGGGGCATTCGAAGACGTGGTGGGGCCGGAAAACATCGCCGACGACCCCGCGGTGCTGGACTCTTACGCCTGGCGCTCCGGACTGGTAGCCAAGCTCGATAAGTTCGTGCCCAGGTTCGAAGCGGTAATCCTCCCCGATAATACGGCGGAAGTCCAGGCGATTGTCCGACTCTGCAATAAATTCGGTCTTCAGTTCAAGGCATCCAGCACGGGCTGGGGACCTTACTGCGACCCCTCCGGTCCGGGAGTCGTTAAGCTGGACCTGCGCCGGATGAACCGCATCATCGAGATTAACGAGAAAAATATGTACGCCGTCGTCGAGCCTTACGTTATCTACGCCCAGCTCCAGGCCGAGTTGATGAAAAGGGGACTGAACACCAATATTACCGGGGCCGGCAGCAACTGCTCGGCGCTGCCCCTGGCCGCTCATTCCAACCTGGGACATTTAAGCGTCAGCGGCAGCTACGGCGAGAGAAACCAGCTTGCCCTCGAATGGGTCACCCCGGAGGGAGAAATCATCCGGACGGGCTCGCTGGCAACCATGAACGAGTGGTTCTGCGGCGACGGCCCTGGACCTTCTTTAAGGGGAGTCATCCGTGGCAACACCATGCCGCTGGGAGGTCTGGGGGTCTATACAAAAGCCGCTCAAAAGATTTACCACTGGCCGGGTCCGGCAGCCTTCCCCATCGAAGGGGTATCGCCGCACTATAAGCCCACCCACGTACCGCCGGGTTTTATGATTAGATATATTTCCTTCCCGTCCCAGGAAGCGCTCCGGGAAGCCGTAAGAAAGGTCGGCGAGAGTGAAATAGCCTTCATACTGATGGGCTTTAATACCGGTATGATGGCCTCCAATATCGCCACGGATAACGAGGAAGACTCTGCTTATCTCAAAGAGTTCACCGACCTGGTGCAGGGGCCGGGCTTCATGATTATTATCGTCGGCAACTCCGCCCGGGACTTCGAATACAAAAAGAAGGTACTGGAAAAAATAGCGATAGAAATGAACGGTAAGTCGCTGGAGCCGGTGGCCGACCCCGAAAACGCCGGGGGATTCATCTGGCGGTTTATCCGGGTGACCGGCTCCATCCGGGAAACGATGCGGGCTACCGGGGTCTTCGGGGGAGAGGTGGGCGGCACCGATGTCTTCGACCTTATGAGCAAGTTCATCGAGCAGGGCTCTAAAGTGAAGGAGGGGTTTCTCCGGAAAGGTCTGTTCTTCGCCGATGGCATTGACCCCTTTGTACAGCTTATCGAGCACGGACACTGCGGTCACGGCGAGTTACTCATCCGCTACGTCCCGAGTGATCCCGCGGCGGTGCAGGCCAGCTTCGAGGTTTTCATGGCCGCCAACCGGACCGCCGTCGAAGGGCATTACGGCGTACCTCACCATGTCTGGAGCGACGCCATCCACGATATGTACGGGTCGGATACGTCCAACTACACGAAGTGGCTGAGAAGCATTAAAAAGGCATTCGACCCCAATGCAGCCTCTGAAGCTTCCCATTATATCACCCCTGATAAATAGTCCAAAGGTATTCGTCCCATGAAAGAATTCGGTACGATAAAAACTCTCATCGATGTTTTTAATGACAACGGCGTGGAGTTTCTGTTCTTTAATCCGGGTATCGATAACGTCCCCCTGCTGGAAACGATTTCCCGGTACCGCGCCTCCGGCCAGACCGCCCCGCGCAGCATACTCTGCCTCGATGAGTTCGTTGCTATGACGTCCGCCCACGGCAACTACATGGCTTCCGGCCGTCCCCAGGCTGTCTCGGTGCATTCGGAACTCGGTGTTTTACAGATTGGAGGCGCCCTGCACAACGCCCAGTGGGGCAAGGCACCGATAGTATTTTTCACGGAAATCCAGGGACTGCCGGAGCGTACCAACTGGCGAGGAGACGATTTCGACCAGGGTACGATGGTGCGCAACTTCGTTAAATGGGACCACCAGTACCGCGCCGGAGAGGATATCAGCGATCTTTTCCGCAAAGCTTTCCGGATTGCCACCACCGAGCCGTGCGGACCGGTTTACCTGGCACTGCCGCGGGAATCCTTCTGGAATCAGGACGAGACTTCAAACAAAACGTCACCCGGAGTTATTAAAGTATCGACGCCGGAAGCCAATATCGCCTCACTGGAGAAAGCAGCCGGGATACTTATCAATGCCGTAAATCCGTTGATAGTGACCGGTTATTCCGGCAGGAACCTGGAAACAGTCGCTTCTTTAATAAAGCTTGCGGAAACACTGGCCGCACGGGTGCTTACCTCCGATGTCCGCGTTAATTTCCCCAATACCCACCCGATGGCAGCCTATCTATCCTCAGCGGTCGGCTTCGGTAATCCGCTTTTAGCCGAAGCCGATGTTATCCTGGCTATCGATTATGACATGCATTATGCCTCACCGCGAGTCTCACCCAGAGCAGACGCCAGGATTATTCATATCGACGTTGATACGGCAAAAAAAGGCCTGCCGCTCTGGGATAGAAAACCGGATATCCTCGTCAAAGCCGACTCCAGCCGGGCAATACCTTCCCTGACTCAAATTATCAATCAGAAACTGACGAAAGAAAGGCGACAGCAATTACAGAAACGCTATAAGCTATTTGAGGAGGAGCATAAGAAACTCGACAGCGAGTGGCGTGACCTGGCGGTGAGTCATGCCGATAAAAAGCCGATAACCGCCCACTGGCTGAGTCACTGCATCGATGAAGCTATCGATGATGACACTCTCATTGTAAATCAGACCATCTCGCCGGCCACGATTGTGGCACACCTGATACACCGCACCAGGCCCGGCACGCTGCTGTCCTGCGCCGGCGGCTGTATCGGCTGGGCGCCGGGGGCGGCTCTCGGTGTGAAGCTGGCTGCGCCGGACAAGACTGTGGTCAGCCTGATGGGCGACGGCGCTTTTATCTACGGCTGCCCGGAGGCATCGTTGTGGTCGGCCAGCCTGTATCAAGCCCCGTTCCTGTCGGTTATTTACGACAACCAGGGATACGGAGCTATCAAGGGTCTTTTCCGCGAGAAATACGACGTAGAAAATATGGGCACCGATATCACCAGCCCGCCCGACTACTCCCTGATTGCCCGCGCTAATAACGCCTACGGCCGTATGGTGGAAGACCCCGCCGATGTCCCCGTATCGCTCAAAGACTGCCTGGCGGTAGTACGCGGCGGTCAGGCTGCCGTACTGGATGTCAGGCTGGCGCCGGTATAAATCAAGACCTATAACGGGACATTGTGTGAAAGTTCAAACCCGTCCCAGGCACGGCGTTCATCTTCATACGGTGCCTCTTCAACACGGGTGTTTTTATCCAGAATCATCGTCATGCGGTCTTTACCATATACCGGCCATTTGCCGATGCTCTCACAGGAGGGGTCCCCGGTGCGAGCGAAAGCTATTGCGGAATCTTGAATCTTCACGGCCAAACTTTCAACTTCCGGCCCCGTACCGGATAGTTCCGGATCAAGGTTGCCGAAAAGGAACGGATTGTCCGAGCCATGCATGGCCCCCAGTACGCCACCCATGGCCGGTGATTTATAAGCAAACAGGTAATTATAGGCCGGCGCGCCGTTATCGCGCTGCGCTTCAATGAGTCTGATGGTGGATATCCGGAACATAAGATCCATACCCACGGTTCCCATAATGTCCGGCGGGTCGGCTTTAGAGCCGCGTTTTTTCAGAACATCGCGATAGGTATTTATCAGTCCCGGCACCATATCAGGCGGCACCAGTTTAGCCAGCCTTCTCTGCAATTCCGCTTCGTCCATATTGCGCATGGCAGGGTCCATCATATTCGCCGCTTTTAACTCGTCAAGCGCGTTGCCCGCCATAACGGGGACGTTTCTGGCGGAGCCTTTTCTAATGGCATCGATGGGCCATTCCGGAATTACCTGCCCATCAACAACCGGCTGAAAGGGCGTCGCCCTGGCCTCGGCCTCACGTACTTTCATGCTCAGTTGCTGCTGACCGTCAAGCAGCTGCTGTGGGGTAAGATTACGCAAAGCGTCGGTGTCCTTACCCGTAAGGTTCAGCATCTTTAAGTATTCTTCGGACATTTTTACCGAACTGTCCAGCGGACCGACGACATTGGCAGCGCCGCTACGGTTCAATGCCTTTTGGAATTTACCGCTGGCCTGTGGCATTGCCAGCAACGTGCCGACACTCATGCCCCCGGCGGAAAAACCAAAAATGGTGATATCATCCGGATTACCGCCGAAAGCGGCGATATTATCCTGCACCCATTCCAGAGCGGCTATCTGGTCGAGCAATCCTTCGTTGCCGGTAGCGGGTATCTTACCCCCGGTTATTTCTTTAAGATTTAAAAAGCCTAACGCTCCCAGGCGATAATTGATACTGACAAGGACGATATCACCGCGTTTAGCCAGTTTGCCACCCTCCAGAACAGCCTCGCTGCCAGCCCCGATGATAAAAGCCCCGCCGTGTATGTAGAACATGACGGGACGCCGTGCATCATCAAGTCCGGGTGTCCAGATATTAAGGAACAGGCAGCCTTCACTCTGGGGTTCCTTAAAACCCGGCATTCCCGGCATTGGAATGGGCATGGCATTCTGTGGAGCAATATTCCCGTATTTTTTCGCAGGACGAACGCCGTCCCATGGTTTTACGGGTTGTGGCGGATGCCAGCGTAATTCACCTACGGGCGGCGTGGCATAAGGGATGCCCTTAAAAACATACAGACCTTCCCGATACTGTCCTTCTACTTTCCCTGATTTAATACTCACGATAGCCTGTGTATTATCACTCATCTTTTCCTCCTGCACATTAAACGGTCACATTATAGCACTCTTGCGTATTTAGTAAAAATAATAATGAAAGGCCAGGGGAGATGAATATATGTAATTAAAATATCAGTGTAACTTTAGTTACTATGTGATTTACGTTATACATATTATATCAGCATCTGAACAACTCATTATAACATTATTTCATTAATATTCTACGTTTTTGCAATATATAATTGACAATATCTGTGCAATATGGTATTCTGTAAATGAGGTGTTTTAAATGAGATGGGGAATGGTTGTCGATTTATCAAAATGCGTGCGCTGCTACGCCTGCCTGGCCGCCTGTAGAATCGAGCACTTCCTGCCGATGGGAATGTCCTGGCCGAGGCTGGTGGCGCTGGAGACCGGCACTGACAATCCGGAGGTGTCAACCTACTCGGTGCGGTGTAACCAGTGCCAGAACGCGCCGTGTATTGAGGTATGCCCTACCGGGGCCACTTATCAACGCCCCGACGGTATTATAGCCATAGACCAGGACAAGTGTGTCGGCTGCCGGTACTGCATTATTTCCTGTCCCTACCAGAACCGGACATTCCTTTCCAAAGATAAAGACAAAGGCTTTTTCCCGGGCAGAGTCACAACCGACTTTGAGAAAGCCGGCAAGGAGTTGTACTCGCATCAGGTCGGTACAACGGAAAAATGTAACTTCTGCGCCGAACGTATCGATGACGGGTTGGCAAGGGGGCTTAAACCCGGTGTCGACCGCGAAGCCACCCCCGCCTGCGTTAATACCTGCCCCGCGCAGGCATTGACCTTCGGTGACCTGGATGACCCGGACAGTGAGGTGTCCAGGTTGATAAGAGAGAAAAAGGCATTTCAACTGCACCCCGAATATGATACCGACCCCTCGGTCTACTTCATTGATAATAAAATCGGTTATACCGATACACCACCGGCAAGCGATGAAGAAAAACGGGAATCGGTAGCTTCCGGAGCGGAGAGATAATATGCAGGTCCACGAATGGATGGTAAACTACACCCGTCAGACGGAGTGGATAGACCGGCGCGGTATATTCCTCTGGATTGCCTTTTATGCTGGCGGACTGGGCGGCGGACTCTACCTGGTATCGCTTTATTTTAATAGCCTGTGGGGCATGTTCATCAGCTGGCTG
>CAYVPT010000031.1:0-12535 GCA_964453865.1 uncultured Dehalococcoidaceae bacterium | reverse complement strand
AGCCGCCGTGGGCATACCGCCGCCCGGATTCACCCACTGCCCCGCCATGTAAAAATTGTCCAGTCCGGGGAGGGTTTTGCTCATAGATGAAGTAAAAGACTCGGTGCTGAACATCCATCCCTCATAGCTGCCCTGCCAGTTGCCGGTATAACGTTCCCAGGTTATCGGGGTAGCGACATCGCGCATCTCTACCTGGGCGGAGATACCAGGGAAGCGTTGGTCCAGCCCGGCAATTACATCATCGGCAATCCGGTCTTTTTCCGCTTTATAGCGCTCGGGTTCCTGCCTGAGCTTTTTCCAGTACTCGTAATTTGTATTGAACTGGACCTTCACCACGGTTTTGCCTTCCGGCGCCAGAGTGCGGTCGAAGTTATAAATAAGCACGCCGAGTTCTTTGTGTTCTCTACCGGCAATGGTAATCGGTTTCTCCAATGGGAAAGAAAAGCCACCTACGGTGGGTGGCACGTCGTCGAATGTACGGGCTACTCCCAGCCCGATGTATACCAGCGGTGGAAACAGCTTGGGGTCGTCATAGTAGCCGCGGATTTTATCGTCGATATACTTTCCATCCAGCATATCGAATATCGTGGTTCGGCCGTCGGCAGCCGAGATAACGATGTCACCCCGGTATTCCGTGCCATCGGTCAGTCTTATGCCGACCGCCTTATCGTTTTCCACCAGAATTTTCTCCACCCTTGCCTTGAAGTGGATTTCTCCACCAAGGTCGTGGTAGCGCTGCTGTATATAGTCGACCAGGGCCAGGGAGCCGCCGATGACATAGCCGGCTTCGCGCTGGTCTAGCCAGGCAAGCGTCATAAACATAGCTAACATAGGCATATCCGGGAAGTCATCCTCGGAACCCATACCGACAACCTTCCGAAGGAAGGGATTTTTACATCGCTTGGCGAAGTCGGCTGCTGAAATCTTGCCCCATTTCCGTGCAAAAAACAGATACGGCAGCATTTTCATCAGCTTTAAGTTATCAACCAGGCTGTTAAGCTCCTGGGGCTTATCTACCGGCATGTCGTATCGCGCGCAATCGCGTGCTGCTTTTATATATTCACGAATAAGCTCTTTATCCTCCGGAGCGAATTCCATCATCTCTCGCTCCAGGCGATCGATATCGGAATACATATTGAATACTTTACCGCTTTCATCTTCAACGCACGTAAAATAGTCATGGTTATAGACCTGCCAATTCTGCGCTGCCCCTAGCTCCTCCCAGAATTTATAAAAACTTGTTCCCGGTTTGGTGCCCACCAGCCAGTTCATCGCTCCGTCAATAATGTAGCCCTTACGCTTCCAGGCCGTGCAGACACCGCCGGCTATTTTATGCATTTCAAAAATGGACGTGCGGTAGTCATTCATCTGGCCGTAGCATCCTGCCGCCAGGCCGGTAAGTCCCCCACCGATGATAATTATGGATTTAGCCATGACCGCCTCCCTTTTTCGAATGTATTCACACCAGATAGAGTATTATATCACAACGCCGGAAACTCTACATACCGGCGGTTATGTCAATATCCCCGGATGTGATACTATAAAAACAGACGAAACGTTAGTTCCGGGGGTAAATAATGAAAGGTAATCGTATATTTTTACTGGCAACTGCCTTTTTCCTGGCGGCTTCCGCTTTGTTCTACGGTATTCATTTCCTGATATTCAGAGACCCGCACCACATCTTCATCTACCTGCTCGGTGACTTCGCTTTTCTGCCTCTCGAGGTGTTTATTGTCGTTATCGTGATTGAACGCATTCTTACCCGTCGGGAGAAGCAGGCCATGCTTTACAAGCTGAATATGGCCATCGGGGCTTTTTTCAGCGAGATAGGCAACTACCTCCTGGCTGACCTTATTAATTATTTCGATAATCGCGAGGAAATATCGCGTAAACTGAACGTTAAAGCGGACTGGACAGACAAGGAATTCAAGCAGGCGGATGCCTTTGCCTATAATCTGAAAATAGACCTGGACATGAGCAAGATAGACCTGGCAGAGCTGAAGAAGTTCCTCTCGCAGAAACGGATGTACCTGCTGACGCTCCTGGAGAACCCCAACCTGCTGGAGCACGACCGTTTTACCGATTTGCTCTGGGCGACCACCCACCTCGACGAGGAGCTTGAAGCCAGGACGACATTTAAAGGCCTGCCGAAAGCCGACCTCGACCACCTGGCGGTGGACATCCAGCGGATGTACGACCACCTAGCCAGCGAGTGGCTGGACTATGTGCAGCACCTGAAAGCGACCTATCCCTTCCTCTTTTCGCTGGTATTGCGGACGCACCCGTTCCAGGAAAATCCTTCGGCGGTATTCGGTCAGGGGTAGCGGTGATATACCGGCTGATTGATACCCACGCCCACCTGGACGAAATCGATGATATTGACCCTGTGCTGTCGGCGGCGAAGGACACCGGGCTTGTAGCGATAATAGCCGTTGGCATCGATATAGAGTCCAACCGCAAAGCGCTGGAAATATCTGAAAGATATAAAGGCTTCGTATATCCGGCGCTGGGCTGGCACCCGGAAAACGTTAACGAGTCAGAAATCGACGCCAACCAGGAGTTCATCAAAGCCAATATCGGTAAAGCGGTGGCGGTGGGGGAGGTGGGGCTGGACTATCATAAAAGAATCCGGGCCGTTGCCGGTAAAGACCTCCAGAAAAGGGCGTTGCGTGAATTACTAAAGATAGCTAAAGTCCACGATAAACCGGCTTTGATACACTCGCGGTATGCCTGGCGGGACGCCTTCGATATTGTCAACGAGGCGGGACTGGAAAAAGTAGTCTTTCACTGGTACACGGGAACCAGTAGCGTACTGCGGGATATTATTGCTCGAGGTTACTATCTTTCGGTGACGCCGGCGGTGGAGTACCACGAGGAGCATCGCCGCGCGGTGAAGGAAGCCCCCCTGGACAGGTTGCTGTTGGAGACGGACTCCCCGGTGGTCTACGCCCGGGGCCGGGAAGGCGAGTTTCAGGCCAGCCCGGCGGACGTTCTGCGGTCTTTAAGCGGGGCGGCGGCTTTAAGGGATATGAGCGAGGCGGAGATGGCCGAGGTGACGACGGAAAATGCTAATGGGCTATTTGGAATAATATGAGTCGCCCATTATACTTTCACCGAAGTCTCCCCTGAAAATATTACCCATCCAGCGCGCGTAGTTGAAAATCAGAGGGTCATTCCAATTATATTCCTCCATATAGCGTTCCACGGCCCCCATGTCCACGTATGACGGCAGATATATCATTTCATCACCCGGAAGATGAATAATACTGAATATCATCAGTGAAATAGCGAAAAAGGCGATAACCGCTATCAGAACTCGCCGGATAACAAAATCCCGTATATTGTGTTTAGAAATGTGTGTGTTAATCATGTGTTGAAAGTATAGTCCCCACTTTATGTCCTGTCAATAGGTTTTAAAAGGTTTTATTGGCTTTTGCTTATTTACTAAACTCACCCCCTTTATCCCCCTCTCGAACAGGATTATTAAAATACCACTTTTTTCTTATGTTCAAGAGGGGGAAAGAGATAGAGAGGGGGCAAAGCCCCCTCTCTCCTTAACTCCCCTCTCCGGCCAAAATGAACACCGGTTTTATCGTTATCTCTGGCTGGAGAGGGGTCAGGGGTGAGGTTTGCTATTGCTGATAAAGGTAAATAATAACTTCTGGAATTATTCATAAGATATTTGCTTAGTTGTAGGATTTTCGGTATAGTTATACTCACTTTATATTGAGATTAGAGATAAATTGACTTTGAATATTAAGGAAAACCGGCAGCGCCTCTTCTTACTGGACACCGGCTTAAGAGAAGAGGCGGACCGGATGCTTAGGGAGTCCGGCCTGGGAAAAATTCTCCGTGAGGAGGGATTTAAGACGGTAGGTTCTTATGCCATGCGGACTATGACCTGGCGCGACCTGGATTTTGAGAAAACGGATGCCCGGCCCGACTGGCAAAAGCACTGGGAACTGGGAACGAAATTTGCGAAACTTAAATGGGTCTGGAGACTGGCTGCCATTGACGCTTACAACGACCCGCGTAGTACTGACGAAGGTTATTACTGGGGACTGCGGGCTTCTCGTCCCGAGGAAAAGAATTTCTGGAAGCTCGACCTCTGGACGGCAAGGCGGGAAGAATTTGAGTGCGGTGCCCCCAAAAGACCTTTGTGGGCAAGCAGACTGGATGAAGATAAACGATACGATATTCTGGTAATTAAAGAAGCCGTATGTAACTTGCCCGAATACCGGGACAGCCTTTTGTCCGTGCACGTCTACGAAGCCGTGCTGGAGCACGGTATCCGCGGGATTGATAAATTCTGGGGGTGGTGGCGGGGAAAATACGGGAAATAGCCTCCGCACTAATTTTCATCCGTTAGCATCCCCGCCTTTTTCTGTAGCCGGTACTCCCGGTATACAAAAGCGTAAGATATCGCTGCGCTCAGGGTATCCGCAATCGGCCAGGAAATCCATACCCCGTTGAGGCCCCAGAGCCAGCGGCACAGGTACAGCAGCGGCAGGAACACGGCAAACTGCCGGATGAGTGATAGCACCAGGGCCGTAACCCCCTGTGATAGACCCTGGAAAACTGTGGTGATCAGCACACTCAGGCCGATAAGTACCATCGAAATCATTGATATCCGCATGGCGGTTACGGCAATGGAAAGCAATTCCGGCTCTTTGCTGAAAATACCGATAATCTGCGGAGCGAAGATTTCAAACACGATGGTAAGGACCAGCAACAGCAGTGAAATCCCGCCTATCGCCTTTTTGGTCGCCTGCCACAGGCGTTTGAATTTACCGGCCCCGAAGCAGAATCCGATGATGGGCAACAGCCCGTTGGATACCCCCATTATCGGCATGTAAGCTAGGTCATAGATGCGTATCACCAGACCCAGGGCAGCAATAGCCACCGAGCCAAAAGAGGCTATCACCGTGTTCATCAGGAAAAAGACCAGGCTTTCCGTGACCTGGAATACCGCCGTCGGGGCGCCGACCCGGTATATTCCGCGTATAATGGACCAGTCCGGGCGTATGTGGGCGACTTTGATACGGAAGGACGTTTTCCTGGCAAAGAGGAAAAGCAGCCCCAGCAAAGCCCCGCAGGCCTGAGCGATAAACGTCGCCCAGGCGGCGCCGCGTACGGCCATTTCCGGGAAAGGCCCTATACCCAGAATCATAAACGGGTCCAGGATAATATTGATGACGGTGCCCGTAATCATGATTACCATGGGCTTGATGGCGTCACCGGAGCCGCGGTACAGGCTGCTCATGACCATTGCCAGTATCATCACCGGCGCGCCGTAAGAGATAATCACGAGGTACTGTTTGCTGTATTCCAGGATATCCGGCGTGGCGCCGATAAGTGGCAGGATATCATCGGCGAAGAAGACCGCCACCATCATGAAGAGGAATCCCCAGAAAGCGCTGATGAAAAATATCTGGCCGGCGACGCGGTTGGCGGCGTCGGCGTTTCTCTCGCCGAACCGCCGGGAGACCAGCGCGCTGATGCCGATGCCGGTGCCCCCGCCGATGGCGTAAAACAGTATCTGGTAGGGGAAGATTATCGTCAGGGCGGCGATTGCCTCGTGGCCGAGTCTGCCTACCCAGATGGTATCCACGATATTGTAAAGGGTTGTCGTTATGCTACTTAAGACACCGGGCAGACTTAAGGCAATCAGCAGTTTGCCCAGCGGTGCGTAACCCAGTCTTTCCGTATGTTCCTGCATGGATTCTCTCTTTATCTAAATGAATATTCGGTGTAATCACGGGCAGTGCTTTATAGAAAGCACGGTGGTGAAGCCCCGTACCGCCGGCGAATTGCTACTCGTCCGGCGGTTTCTGTGGCTTTAGTTCATTGTAAGGACATTGTATTTCCGTCAATAATTCATCTTCGGGTACTTCTTCCGGGCTGTTGAAGTATAATTCGCGGGTTGGGGTAACAATTTCGAGGTTATGCCTCTCGACATATTCGAATATCTGAGTGTAAGCTTTTTCGATATTGTGGTACGAGCCCTTATAAATCGCCGATATAACCCTGCATTTTGGTAGAGTCTTAACCTTGATTAAAGGTTCGTTAATTATTATTTCCCCGGATATCGGTACGGCCATTTCAATATCGGCATCCTTCTCTTTATATTCTTCATCGTGGCAGAGCATCATTGCCGGCCCGGTAACCTTGACACTTTCCCGGTTCTCCGGCTGACGAATCTGCCGCATCAGCTCCTCTCTCAGTTTATCAGGAGTATCTTCATATGTCCCTATTTCACGTTTACTGACCACCCTTAATTTGGGTATTTCTTTTCTCTGTATGTACATATCGGAGGGCATTATGCCCTCCTTCCTTATCTTGTCCAGCCAGATTTCTACCCGGCGTAGCCTCCCGCCATCTTGATTTAAACGCTCCTGTATCTCGGTCTGCTTGACCTGTAATAATTGCCGGATATGATCTATCGGCATCCCGTTGTGCAACAACCGGCTGATGTCATCGAGAGACAGGCCGATGCCCTTCAGCATGACGATGTGGTTCAGCTTGGGCAGCTGGTCAAGGGAATAGTAACGATAGCCGGTGAACTGGTCTACCTTAGCTGGTTTGAGCAGCCCGATTTCGTCATAGTACCGCAATGCCCTCACCGTAACGCGGCAAAGCCTGGAAAAGTCTCCAATCTTAAATATCATTTATCGCTTACTAAGTCCCGTGGCCTGTTTCCAGTATAAAGTCTACCGTGGCGTAAGAGTCAAGAAGTTTTTTACCGGTGACGGCCATTTACCTCTGTTGCTATATCCGTATAGTCCGGTGAATCGGCGTATCAAGCGGCAAAGCTGCGGTCTATACCCCGCAGCTTCAACATGATGTGGTAATAGACTGGTTTTTCAGCTAAAGGGGTAATCCCTCACTTATCCAGAATTTCCGCGGCATCGCTAACACTTATTTCCAGCATTTTTACACTCGCCAGAATGCGGTCGGCGTTTTTATCGACGGCCGGAATGCCCCCGGAAATTTCTTTCAGCGCGGCGGCGTTCTCACGGATAGCCTTTATTTTAGCCACCATTCCCTTGATATCGTATTGCTGATTCATATTACTCTCCTAATGATGGGGTCGCTGGTCCTGGAAGCGCCGGCTCTTGGCCTGGGAACGCGGCAGGCTCTCGTACGGGTGGAACTCGATGTTATAGCCCAGGTTGGTTCTCAAGCGGAGCTGGTCGGTTAGTTTTGCCTTGATAGCGGCCTCGTCTTTTGTATATTCGGGAAGGATTTCCACCTTCAGGGTGATATTATCGATATCGCCTTTCTTGGTGACGACCACCAGGTACTCATTGCTGAGTTGCGGCATTTCACGTACCACTTCCTCGATGGACGTCGGCGAGAGCAGCACGCCCTTGACCTTGGTTATATCGTCGGCGCGACCCTGAACGCCGCCCTCGAGCAGCCGGAATGTTCTGCCGCAATCGCACTGCCGGGTGTTCCACTGGATGACATCTTTAACGTCGAACCGGATACACGGCTGCGCCATCCGGTTGAACGTGGTCACCACCATTTTGCCCCTCCGGCCGGGCTCATCGATGGATTCTCCCGTAGCCACATCCTCTACCTCGACCAGGAAAAAGGCTTCATTAACGTGCAGGCCGGCCTGGTAACGGCATTCCCAGCCCCAGTGCCCGATTTCCGTGCTGCCCACCTGGTCGAAGACTTTGGCTCCCCAGGCCTCCTCCATCCTTTTGCGGGTAGCCGGGATACTGCCGCCGGGCTCTCCGGCGGAGGTAATCCTCCTGATGAACAGGTCTTTAGGCGGGTCGAGGCCCATCTTCCGGGCCGATTCGGCCATGCCCAGTATATAGGTCGGCGTAGCGCCCAGGGCGGTCGCCCTGAGTTCCTGCATCTTGAGAATTCTTGCTTCGGTATTCAGGACGCCGCCGGGGATAACTTCACAGCCCAGCTTTTCCGCGGCGTAGTGGCATCCCCAGAAAGCGATGAAGATGTTATAGCCGAACGGCAGAAACAGGCGGTCGGTAGCGCGGTAACCCTGCGCGTATAAGGCGTAGGCGAATGATTCCGCCCCGTATTCCCAGTCCTGCCAGGTATCGGCCTGGTAGACCGGCTGGCCGGTGGTGCCGCTGGTCTGGTGATACTCCGTCACCTGCTCCAGTGGGACCGACAGGATATCTCCGTAGGGGAAGGGCTCTTTGCCCACCCCCTGGATGCCGCGCATCATGGACTTTTCTATCTTGGGCACTTTTTTGATGTCCTCGAATTTCTTGATATCACCGGGTTCGATGCCGGCATCGCCGTAGAACTGGTGATAAAACCTGGAGTGTTCGTAAGCCCAGGCAAATATCTCCTGAAATTTCTTCAATTGCAGGTTTTGCAGTTTCTCCCGGGGCATCGTTTCCAGGATGGGATTCCAGTATTCTCCGTTATTCATAGGGCGTATCTCTCCTGTATTTCACTCAAAAACCAGATATAATATACTCAAAAATAGCCTGAATTAGCAAGTGGCACGCTCGGAGAACCTGATATGAGGCGTGATTCACCATAAGAACTTTCGTTCCATATGGAATAAAACCTGACCGTTATATACAGTCGATTATAACGCATTCACAGGTAATCGCTCATAAATATTTGTTGACAAAGGTTAAAAAAGGGTATAATATAATTCTAGGTGGAACATAATTCCCTATGAATACTTTACCGAACAGGCTTATGACCATCAGCGAAGAAAGCAAGAGAACCGATAAAACCCCCCTCGGCACCTTATTATCTATCCTTATGTCCTTCGAGGTGCTGGCGCGCTACCTGGAAGTAGAGCTCAAGCGCCACGAAGCCAGCCTTATTCGATTCAACATCATGAGCGCACTGTTTAAAAACGGCGGCGAGATGACGCCCTCGGAAATATCGGAGATCGTCTTCCGGGAAAAAAATTCGATAACGGCGGTAATAAATACCCTGGAAAGACAGGGCGTGGTGCGCCGGGAGCCGTCCACCGACGACCGCAGGTCGGTTAAAGTAGTCATTACCGATAAAGGCTGGAACGAAGCCAACCGGTTGAATCCCATCGCCCAGGAATTAAGTCGCCAGACGCTTTCCTGCATGGATAAAAAGCAGGTCGAGGACCTGGTTGAGATTATGAGGACATTAAGGGAGAGCCTGCTGCCACAGATAGCCAGGACCACCGGAAGCGGATAGCATCACGAGCCGAATTATAAGAATCGTGGTTTTACAGCGGAACCGGAATATCGTTGCGCTGAATACGAATAAAGAGGGGAATATGAAACTGTGAAAGAAATAAGGATTCACGGGAGAGGCGGTCAGGGGGCCGTACTGGCGGCCAGGATGCTGGCCAGCGCCTTCGTTATCGAAGGTAAATCAGTAGCCAGCTTTCCCATGTACGGTTTCGAAAGACGCGGGGCGCCGGTAGTGGCTTTTACCCGCGTTGACGACAAACCTATCCGGGAAAAAACGCAAATCTATACTCCCGACTGCCTGATAGTTATCGATCCCGGTCTGCTAGCGCTCCCCACCCTGTTTACGGGATTGCGGCCGGAAAGCGTTTTTATTCTCAACAGCCCCAGGAAACTGACCGACCAGCCTGATAAAAATCTGAAAACAGGCGGTTTGGTCAACGCCACCCAGATAGCCGTCGATGAAATCGGCCGGGATATTCCCAACACCTGCCTCCTCGGCGCTTTCGCCGCCGCCTCCGGCTGGCTGAAATTACAGTCCATCCTGGACTGTCTGCCGGACTATCTCAGCGGCGATATCCTGGAGAGAAATTTAACGAGTGCCGAGAGAGGCTACCGCGAAGTGGAGGTTATCAAATGGTAATCAAGCATAAGAATTTAATGAACACGGAAAGCGCATGGTCGGATGCCGAAAAGCTTCTCCTGTGCCTGGATACCGGCAGCTGGAGGACGGAGCGGCCGGTGACTGACAAAGAGAAGTGTAACTACTGCGGGCTGTGCGCGCTCTACTGTCCGCCGCAGTGCATGAAAGATATGGGAGACCATTACGAAGCTGACCTTGCCTACTGCAAGGGATGCGGTATCTGCGCCACAGAGTGCCCGCGTAAAGCAATCGCTATGGTTCCGGAAGGAGAGTTTGCTGATGGTTAGTGCTCAAAAAGGTCAGGTCAGGGTAATAACAGGCAATGCTGTTGCCGCCTACGGAGCTATGATTTGCCGACCCGAAGTAGTGGCGGCATACCCCATAACTCCTCAGAGTGAATTAGCCGAGCAGCTGGCACAATTTGTAGCTAGTGGTGTTCTAGATGCTGAATTTGTGGAAGTTGAGGGAGAGAACTCGGCGATGAATGTCGTCTTAGGTGCCAGCATCGCCGGCGCGCGGGTTGTTACCGCCACGTCGTCTTACGGACTGGTATTCATGTATGACGCCCTTCAAGAAGCCTCCGGCTTCAGGGCGCCGATAGTAATGATTAATTCCAACCGGGAAACACCCGGCATACATGCTGTTTCCTCGGGGCAGCAGGATATGATTTCCGCCAGGGACACGGGATGGGTCCAGATAATTACGGAGAACGACCAGGAAATACTCGACCAGATTATCATGGCTTACCGCCTGGCGGAAGACTACGATATACAGCTCCCCGTCATGGTGAACTACGATGGTTTTTATCTCTCCTACCTCGCCGAGGCCGTGGAAATCCCGCAAATCGAGGATGTCGATGCCTTCCTGGCGCCATTGAAACAGCAGCCGGAACGGCAGAAGCTGGTACCCGGAGCTGCTAAGGGCTGCGGCACTCACGGCATGGAGATGGGCTATGTCGAATCCCGCTATAAGCACTGTCAGGCCCTGGAACGGGTTAAAAATAAGGTAGATGAAATAGATAAAGCCTTCGGAGACTACTTCGGGCGCTACTACGGCGGTCAGATTGAGGAGTACCGCACCGATGATGCCGATATTGTTATCGTGGCTTCCGGCAGCGCCACCGGCACCGTCCGGACAGTCGTCGATACCAAGAGAGAAGAAGGAGTAAAGGTCGGCCTGGTAAAATTACGTTTATTCCGGCCATTCCCCGCCGAGAGACTTATCGAAACCCTCAAGGGTAAGAAGGCGATAGGCGTTATTGACCGCAGCCTTTGCTTCGGCTGGAAATACGGGCCCATCTGTATGGAACTAAGGGCCCTTTCCCCGGAAATCGGCCCGGCCCCCATTATAAGCTACATAGACGGTCTGGCTAATCTGGATATCACCGTACCCCATATAGGGAGAGTGATAGACGAAGTAAATGCCGCCGCACAGGGCAAGCCCTATCAGGAAGTCACCTGGATACCGATGGAGGAGTAAGAAAAATGGTAGAAGGAACGAAGAAAAGAAACAAAGTTTTTGATTATTTCTGCGAAGAAGACCAGTTCGCCGGTGGTGTTGCCTGGTGCGCCGGCTGTCCCCTGGAACTGACCGCCAGGTTCGTCCCGAAAGTCCTGGGGAAGAATATGGTGTTCGTCGGTACCCCCGGCTGCGCGGCGCCGGTATTGCACGGGCAGAACATAGGGGCATGGCACAGACTGGCTTATTTGGCCTCTGTCATGACCGGGGTGCCCTCCAAGGCTACCGGACTTTCCCGGTACTTCAACAGGACGGGACAGGATGCCACGGTAGTCTGCTTCACCGGCGACGGCTGCGCCACCGATGTCGGCTTCCAGCCCCTTAGCGGCGCCGCCGAGAGAGGTGAAAAATTCATCTACCTGGCCTATGACAATGAGGGCTACATGAACACCGGCAACCAGAGAAGCAGCGCCACGCCGCTGGGGGCGGCTACCACGACGACTCCCGTTGGGAAAATAGGCCGCGGCAAGTCGCAAAACGCTAAGAATATGCCAATGATTATGCTCATGCACCGCCCGGCATATATGGCTACGGCTACCTTGAGCCACCTGGAGGACTTTGCTAAAAAGCTACAAAAGGCTAAAGAAAAGAAAAATGAAGGGTTTGTCTATTTGCATGTCTTCTCTCCCTGCCCCGTCGGCTGGCGTATTAACTCCAATATGTCAATAGAGGTATGCCGCAATGCCGTGAGGACCAACTACTTCCCCCTCTGGGAGGCGGAAGACGGAAAACCCAGATTTACGCTTGAGATAGCCAGCCCCAAGCCCATTACGGAACTCACCAAATTGATGCGGAAATTCTCCCATCTGAAAGAGGATGGTCTGGCAGAACTGCAAAAGGCGGTCGATGAAAGGTATGCCCTTATCAAGACCCTTTGCGATGCGAATAAATAATCCTGGCCGTTTATGATAATTCGGCATAAAGGAGGTATATCTGGAGGTAAGCAGTAAAATATCCCGAATCGGTGTCGAAATATGCTTCTTTTTACCATTTTGCGCCGGTCTTTCAATATCATATTAGTTGAATAATAGTGGCGAGAAAGCTGTATAACTAAGGAGGTGGATTTTACACATGGTTACACCAACCAAAGGTAAAAACGCAGAAAGCAAGCCTATCAGAGATCTTTCGGTAAAAGGTAACCCGGAAATATGGGACGATACCTGGGTTAAGACGACCTGCGGGGGCTGCTACGGTCAGTGTACCA
>CAYVPT010000030.1:0-12635 GCA_964453865.1 uncultured Dehalococcoidaceae bacterium | reverse complement strand
ACTTTTACATGGCGGGGCAGTGGGTCAATCCGGGCGGCGGTATGCCCACGGCGGCTATGTCCGGCAATCACACGATACAGTTGATCTGTCATCAGGACAAGATGGAGTTCGTCACCAGCAAACCGTAGCGCTCAAGGCAGACTGTGTATATCACGATACCGATATTGTATGTTAGAGCACTAAGTGCTTGTCTATCTCCTTCACGAATTCATTAACATTGATAGGCTTGGCAATGTAGCCGTCGCAGCCTGCCTTCATAATCATCTCTTTATCACCCGGCATGGCGTACGATGTGACCGCAATAATAGGAGTTTTTTTCTCCTTTTCGGAAGCCCTTATCCTTTTGGCAACCTCCAGGCCGTCGATATCCGGGAGCTGGATATCCAGAAGTATCAAATCCGGTCTCTCCTTGATGGCTGAGTCGACACCCTCAAGTCCGGTCCTCGCTTCGATAGACTCGTGACCGTTTTTTTTCAATATGAAAGAACACAGCTGTACATTGGCTTCGGTATCATCGATCACTAATACTTTCTTCATTTTTCTTCACCTCTTTATACTTAAGCGGCAGGGTAAAAGCAAACTCGCTGCCCTTACCGAATTCGCTTTTTACGGTAATTTCACCACCCAACAGATTTACCAGCTTTCTGCTGAGATATAATCCCAGCCCGGTGCCCTGCTGTTTCTTTACCAGTGAATCGCCGGCCTGCTGAAAGGGAGTAAAGAGCTTATCGATATCTTCCTGTTTTAGTCCTATGCCGGTATCGATAATGTTGACCGCCAGTCTATGCTTTCCCAGCAGCCTGGCTTTAACCTTCACGCTCCCTTTATCGGTAAACTTAACCGCATTACCGGTAAGATTTATCAGCACCTGCGTCAGACGCCGTTTATCGCTGTACAGAGTAACGCCTCCGGGAGCATCTCCCAGCAATTTTATCTTCTTCAGGTCGGCTATGGGTGAAAGGATGCCGACTGCCTCCCTCATCAGGTCATCAAACGCGAATTCATCAAGCGAGAGTTCCACCTTGCCCGCTTCTATCTTGGCGATATCAAGGACATCGTTGATTAAACTCAGCAGGTGTTGAGCGCTGCTCTCGACGAGGGCCAGCTGTTTTTTCTGCTCTTCATTTATTTCACCCACCATGCCCTGCAGGATAAGCGATGTAAAACCGATAATAGCATTGAGCGGAGTCCTCAGCTCATGACTCATGCTGGCGAGGAATACGGACTTGAGCCGGTCCAGTTCCTGAAGCTTCGTATTCTGCGTATCCAGTTGCTCGTTCTTCTCCTGAAGCTCTTGTGCAATCCTCTCACGCTGGGCGATTTCTTTATTGAGTTCTTCTAATGATGCCGTAGTCCCGGCCAGACCCTCGGTCATATGGTCAAATGCCCGGGAAAGCTGGCCAATTTCATCTCTGGCGTTAGTACCCACCCTGTGACTCAAATTTCCCTCTCCAATTATCTCCGTGCCCCGATGCAGGGCATGAAGAGGCCTGACTATCGCCCTTGTCACCAGAAGGGCTCCTGCCATCGCTACGATGGTAGTCAAGCCGGCAACAATTAAAAGAATACGCGCACCAGTCTCGTGTTGCCGGCGGACGGCTGCTTCCGCTGCAGCCAGCTGTTGCAAATGAACCTCTTTACGCTCCCCGAACTGCGTAATTAAATCATCAAGCATCACATGGAGACTCTTTTCTATTACTAATAAATCATACATGTTCAATCCGCCTTCTTTCATGGCAAGAAGTGATAACACCACTGAATTAAATACGGATATTTTAGACACCAATTGCTCGGCTTCTTCCTGTTCTTGCTGTCCTATACTTGTTTCACGCTCAAGAAATGTTTGTCCGATATTTTCAAGCTGTGTTATTCCTGATACTACCGCGAGTCTCGTTTCTCCTTCACTGAAATAAATATAGACCGTAGAGTCATGTACTATCCGATTGGCCGCTACTTCCATATTGCTCATTTCCAGGACGCCGGGTATAACTTTATCCTCCAAGGTTTCAAATTCGGCGCGTATCTTGCCCTGAGTATTACTGGCAAAATAGACGGTTACCCACAGCAGCACGATAACGATGGAAAACCCGAGGAACAATTTATGCCCCGTCTTCATTTATATACTCCCTGAAATACGAGATAATGCCTGATAGCGAAAATAACGCCTGTTGCCCGCCAGAAGTGCCGTATCCCTTAATTAATTATTGCCAATAGCATGCCAACAGTCAATATGATAACCATCGTTAAAAGCCGATTGTCACTTTTTTGTGATTAAGCCGAAGGAGGGCGAATTTGGTTCATTTCGACTGCTTGCGTCCGCCGTCCCGGTTGTTGTTCAATAGTAGCGTGACCGGCATAACGATGTTTACCGGCAAGGGCGGCGTCGGCAAGACGACCTGCTCCGCCGCAGCGGCGCTTCATTACGCGTCTCAGGGGCTGACACTGGCTATCTCTACAGACGCCACGCCGTCGCTGTCACACATCTTCGAAGCATCCGGTAAAGAGAAGCCGGTACAGGTCACGCCGGGCCTCACTATCAGCGAAATCGGCGAGACGGAAGTCAGGCAGATGTGGGACGCCAGATTCGGCCGGGAGGTATACGAGGTTTTTTCAGCGTTCGTGGATATCGATTACGAGTCTTTCGTCGAGTTCATGACTTCAATTCTGCCGGGACTGGGCGAAGAGTTCATGGTGGACTACATCAGAGAGTTGAGTCTGAAGGGTACTTACGAAAACATCATCTGGGACACCGCGCCGCTGGGTCAGACGCTTTCGCTATTGGAAACACCCGCCCTGCTGGGCAATCACCTGAGGATGGCGCCGCGCATTTACTCACGACTCAAACTCGGCAGGCGAAGTCGCGAGCCGGTGCTGGCTATCCTGAAACGCTGGGAGAAACTTTCCGCGGTGAACATGGACTTCCTGAGGAACGACGTTGATTTCACCATGGTTACCATTCCGGAAGCCCTGGCGGTAGAGCAACTCGAGGGTACTTTACGCGAACTGGACAGGTACGGGCTTTCCGTCAAGCAGATGATTATCAATAACGTCGTTAAAATCGAGGAATCGTTATTTCTCCGCACCCGGGCCCACCAGCAGCGTCAATACCTGCGGCAAATCCACGGCAAATATTCTCATCTCAAGATAACGGAACTGCCCCTGTTCCCGCAGGAAGTGAAGGGGCCGGAAAGGTTGCAAGAGGTGGGAAATATTCTCTTTAATATGCGATAATAGATAAAATTTATTCTAGTACGAAGGAGAGGAGGCGCGAATACATGGCAACGACGAAATACGGCAAGTACGTCATCAAGAAACCGGTGGCTACCGGAGGCTTCGGCCCGGAGTTTATCTACACCGGGGAGAAAGAATACGGTTCCAATTTCACCATCATGTTCCTGCGCATCACCGAACCCACCCTCATGGAAGATTACCCCCATTTCCACGATTTCGACATGTACCTGTATTTCATGTCGTTCGACCCGGACAACATGGGAGACCTGGGCGCTGATATCGAGATAGGCCTGGGCGAGGAGCGGGAGATACACAAAATCACCACCCCCACCAGCGTCTATATCCCCGCCGGTATGATCCACTGCCCGCTGGAATTTAAGAGGGTGGACAAGCCTATCCTGTTCGTGCACTGCACACTGGCTGAAAAATACGTTAAGGAAGAAGATAAAATAATAAAGGATAAATAATGCGCAGTTGCGCAGGTGCGCATAATACATCCCGAGAGAATAGCTTCCTGTATATATTTTATTTTTGCTTTATTCGATGAAAGCTGGTCAAAAACTTGCTATGCTGCCAAGAATCAGCCCTATGCCCAGAAACAGTAAAGTCATGGGGCACGGCAGCGGCCAGTTCTTTACCGGGTTGGGCTTATGGGTAATCATAAGATACACATCATAGAGTGCCAGGACTCCGGCTATTAAGAGAAAAATATTGGCGGCAGTATGCATGTTGATACCTCCTGATGTACGACTCTTTTAGGTAAAATTCAAGATATTATGTAATATCTCTTCGCCAGATGTCAAATTATCGTTAGATATACGCCTCCAGCCCCACCTCCGGTATCCCCCGGGCTATGTCCCCACCCCCGTCGAGACGGATATCGTAGCAGTAAACGTCGATGAGCTTTAGCGTCTTTTCCCAGACTTCGCCCTGGGAAACGTAATAGGATTTAACAAAGACTCCCGTTTTACCGACTAATTCTTTTACGCGCGGGTCCTTTCTCCCGAATCCGTCTATCAGGGTGATTATCTTTACTTTCTGGCCTTCTACGTACCTGGGTTCCATTTTACCTTTTCGGCGTACTTAATCGTGCAATTTCGTTTTATTCAAAACCTTTATCCTTCCAGGCACTCCAATCTACTCTATTTCTTGTTTCCTCAGGTAATAACTCTGGGAAAAATTTTTCCGTGTGTTTGAGTTCCTGGTTAACCTCTAAAAAGATGAAAGGCCGGTTTATCTTTAAAGGTCTCCAGGGGGCATGCATGACCATGGGTGGTATATAGATCGCTGTTGTCTTGTTAAACACATGGCTTTCCATTTCTTCGCCCATATGAAACTCTATCTCCGCTCCGAGATCCGTCGGGTCTTCCGGGTTCGTGCCGATGTGAAACAGGATTTCGGCCTGTTTGTGTATGTGGGGAGGGTGCCCTATTTTAAAGGCATCCGAATTCAGGTCTACATCGGGCATTATCCAGTGAAGGAAATAGAAGTTACTCCCTTTAACAACCGTATCGTCAAATCGTTCTAGAATCTGTCCTAAGGGGAATTTTTGCTCTCCCTCATACGTTAAAAAATATTTCCCGTATTTTGTCTCAGGCATCTAAGATTTTCTCCTTCTCTAATTTTTATTTACTTCTCATATCTGTCTCTTCATGTTCCTATCACAGCGTCACCTCCTGGTAATATATCACGGCATCCGGGTTGATCGTATAGCTTCACCCCTTCACCACCGCTATCGGGCGCGTGCGGGCTACTTTTTTGGAAATCCCCGCGCCGTGGGCGACGTTGACGACTGACTCTACGTCTTTGTAGGCTTCCGGGGCTTCCTCGGCCAGTCCGGGCAGGCTGCCCGTCCGCACCGCAATACCGCGTGATTCCAGTTCACGTAACACGTCTCTACCGTTGAAGTGCTTCTTCATCGCCGCCCGACTCTTCATGCGTCCGGCGCCATGGCAGGTTGAACCGAAGGTCTCTTTCATAGCTTTTTCTGTCCCTACCAGGATATAAGACAACCGTCCCATGTCCCCCGGGATGAGTATCGGCTGCCCGATTGAGGTGTATTTTTCCGGCAGGTCCGGATGGCCCGCCGGGAAAGCGCGGGTGGCGCCCTTGCGGTGCACGCAGAGCTTCTCTTTCTTGCCGTTTACCTCGTGTTCTTCAATCTTGGCTATGTTATGGGTAACGTCGTAAATAAGCTCCAGCCCCGCGTTATAATCGCCCATCTCCATAACCCGGGAGAAGGCCTCCCGTACCCAGTGGGTAATGCACTGGCGGTTGGCCCAGGCGTAGTTAGCGGCGCCCCGCATGGCGGTCATGTAAGCCTGTCCCTCGTCAGATTTCACCGGCGCACAGACAAGCTGCCGGTCCGGCACCTCGATGCCGTACTTTGGCATCGCCCGCATCATCTCCTTGATATAGTCATCTGCCACCTGGTGACCCAAGCCCCGCGAGCCGCAGTGGACGTAGAGCATTACCTGCCCCACCCGGTCGATGCCCATCACCGCGGCGGTATCTTCCTCGTATATCTCGTCGATAACGGCCACCTCGAGGAAATGGTTGCCGGAGCCCAGTGTGCCCAGCTGTGGTATGCCCCGCTCTTTAGCCCTCTGGCTGATACGCTGGGGGTCGACTCCTTCCATTTCCCCGCTTTCCTCGGTGGTCTCCAGGTCCTCTTTTCTCCCGTAGCCTTTATTTACCGCCCACCTCGACCCCTTCACCAGCACCTCGTCGATTTCGCCCGATTTCAGCTTTATCCTTCCTTTCGAGCCCACGCCCGAGGGCACAGCGTAGTAAAGAGCGTCGATAAGCTCCTTTATCTTTGGAGCCACTTCTTCCTGAGTCAGGTTGGTGCGCATAATGCGCACGCCGCAGTTGATATCGAATCCAACGCCCCCCGGCGATACCACGCCGTCGCTGACCCTTGTCGCCGCCACCCCGCCGATGGGGAACCCGTAGCCCCAGTGGATGTCCGGCATCGCCAGTGAATAGCCGACTATCCCCGGCAGGAAAGCCACGTTGGCGACCTGCTCCGGCGCCTGGTCGTCTATAACCTGGCGGAGCATCTTCTCATCGGTATAGATAAGTCCGTCCACGCGCATGCCCGGCTTGTAGCTCTTCGGAATGCTCCAGCGGTACTCGTCGACCTTCTCCAGTTTACCGCTCCACTTCGGCATCGCCGCACCTCCTTAAATTTAAGTGAAAACATCATTCCCGCCCCGTATTGTGGTACGAACTCCAGCGGGAATCAACAGTCCCCACCCCACCTGGATTCCGTATCAAGTACGGAATGACGTTATTTTAAACATCAAAAATCACCTGCACCCGGTTTTTCTCCCGGTCCACCTCGAGCATATGATAGGTGGCTGATTTTACCCCCGTTCTCAATTGATGCCGGGAAGCGTCGTACATTTCTCCGTAGCACTCCGCCGTCAGGTGTCCTTCTCTAAGCTCTATTATGTCGAATCGCTTGAACAAAATAGTATCCACGTCGAGGTAATAAAGCAGGTTGTTCAGCCACTCGAAGAGCAGGCTTTCGATATCATCACTGTCTACCTCGACTCTGCGTGATAATTTCTCCTCCACAGCGTTAAGCTCAGCGATAATGGAAAACATACCGTAAGCGGCGTTGGCAAACGCCTCGGCTAAATTCTTTCCATAAGCCGCCAGCCCCAGGTCCGCCGTATGCTCGATAAGCTCAAACCGTTTCATATTACCGCAATTGCGCAATTACTCACTTGAGCATTTGCGTCTGTTACTTCGCCTTCTTCGGGCTTTAATAATAGCCCGCAATAGTATCAGATGTCAAAGGTTTTTCCCGTATCTTTTGTGATATAATCGTGGTTAGCCCACGAGTTTTTGAAAGGGAGTCATGGAATATTTAGAGGTAATCAAGAAACGCCGGTCTATCAGGAAGTATAAATCTACCCCGGTATCTCAGGAAATAATCGATGCAATCATTGAAAGCGCCCGATTAGCCCCTTCGGGGGGCAACGGTCAGGGGTGGCTTTTCGGCGTTATAACGGATAAAAAGGTTATCACGCAATTATCGCAGGCCGCCGGCAATCAGACGTGGATTGCCACGGCTCCCCTGGTGATTGCCCTCTGTGCCAGACTGGACGAGGAACTACGGTCTCTCCCCGAAGATGACTTCAGCCTTATCGTTAATAAAGAAAGGTTCACTCCAGAGCTCATAGAGTATTTACGCAAATATCCGGACCAGCGGTCGGTCACTCTAATTTTTGCTAACGGCGATACCTTGATTCCGGGAGAGCATATTGCTCTCACCGCCGTTAACTTCGGTCTAAGCGCCTGCTGGGTAGGCAACCTGGATACTAAAAAGGCCTCTCGAATCTTGAATCTTCCGGACAAATACGCCTGTTTCTTCCTCATGCCTATCGGGTATCAGGATGAAGAGCCGCGCGCTATTCCCCGTAAACCCGTTGAAGATATCGCCTTTAAAAATAGCTTTGAAAACAAATACCACTTCACCCGAGTAGAGGAAAATGGCTAAACAAGACTATCAGGATTTTCTCAGCAAGATAGCTCAGTATTCTGCAAAGCCTCCTCTTTTTGAACCGGGTGAAACTCTTTTCTGGGACGACCCGCATATCTCAAGGGGGATGCTGGAAGCACATCTCAACCCTGATAATGACCTCGCCAGCCGCCGTCCGTCAACTATCGACAAAGAGGTACAGCACCTTGTTTCCTCCGGTACTTTGAAACCGGGTTTTAAGATTCTTGATTTAGGTTGCGGGCCCGGCCTTTATGCCGGCCGGCTGGCGGAAAAAGGCATCAAAGTAACCGGTGTCGATATCTCGGAGAGGTCACTCAATTACGCAATTGCGCAGACGAAAGAGAAGGGGCTTGACATCGAATACCCATTGCTCAACTTCTTTGATATCGACTACTCCAGCGAGTTCGATGCGGTCGTGCAGATTACCGGGGAATTGAACGTTTTTTCGGACGAGATGAGAGACCGGCTTCTGGCGATACTTTACAAAGCCCTGAAACCCGGAGGCGTCCTCGTTTTCGATATCACGACCCGAGAAACCAGGATAAAATGGGGACTGAAAAACAGCTGGTATGTAAGCGAAGGCGGTTTCTGGCGGTCGGGCAGGCACCTGGTTCTGCAACAGGGCTTCGATTACCCGGAAGATAACGTCTGGCTGGACCGGTACATCATCATATATGAAAATAGTATAAAAAAATACCACAATTGGTTTCACGATTATGACCTCGAGGCTATCCGGTCAGTACTCCAAAAGGCCGGATTTGCTCTGGTTCACGCCTGGAACGACCTCACCGGTACGCCTTATCAGGAAGGCGGGGATTGGATAGCTATCGTAGCTGGAAGGAGGCAGTAAAAATGGAAGAACCTATCAGAGAATCACTATGGAACATTGAGTACACCTGGATTTTTTACACTCTGGCGGCTATCGCCGTCCTGATTTTTCTCTATTCAATTTACCGGCACTACCGCCGATGGCGTTTGGGCCAGCCGACTGACAGGTTCAACCAGCCGGGCAGGAGAATACGTGATTTTATAGGCGTCGCTATAATCGACGTCCTTATCCACCGCAAGTTCTTCGGGGCGGACAAAAAGGACTGGCGTTTCCGGGAATTCTACCCCGGACTGACTCACTTCTTTATTTTCAGCGGCTTCGTCATATTGTTCCTCGCCACCGCCCTGGAATTTATCAATCACTATATCATCCATTTCCTGGAAGGCAACGTCTACCTGGCCTACGCGGTACTCGCCGATGTCTTCGGCATACTGGTGATTATCGGCGTGCTTATGGCCCTGTTCCGGCGTTACGTCATGAAGCCGGAAAGGCTGGACAACCGCTGGGACGACCTCGTTACCCTGCTATTGATTTTATGCGCCGTCGTCACCGGCTTTGTCCTCGAAGGCTTCCGCATCGCCGCTACCGAGCTGCAGACCCACCCGGGCTGGGCGCCCTGGTCACCCGGCGGCTACGTACTGGCCAGGGCTTTCTCCGGCGCCAGCCAGAATACCCTGCTGTCCTGGCACGCTGGTATATGGTGGGTACACGCCATCCTGGTCCTGGGTACCATCGCTTATATATCGCTCTATAACGCCAAGCTGTTCCACATCTTCTGGGACCCGGTCAATATATTTTTCAGGAACCTGGGTCCGCGCGGCGCGCTGGATCCCGTAGACTTTGAAAATACGGAGCTATTCGGCGTCAGCAAGATAGAGGAATTCACCTGGAAGCAGCTCCTCGACCTGGATGCCTGCACCCGCTGCGGCCGCTGCCAGGACGCCTGCCCCGCCAATTTCAGCGGTAAAGACCTTAATCCCAAACAGGTCATTCAGGACCTCAAGCAGCATCTTTACGGTATTTACCCCGGCCTTGTTTCTAACAAGCCGGCGGAGTCCCGACGGGAAATGCTCGGTGAGGTCATTACCGAAGAGGTCCTCTGGGACTGCACCACCTGCGGCGCCTGCCAGCAGGCCTGCCCTGTCTACATCGAGCATGTCGATAAAATAGTCGATATGCGCCGTAACCTGGCTATGGAAAAGAGCAGCTTCCCGGAAGCCGCCCAGGACGCCTTAAAATGCCTGGGCACCCGCGGGCACCCCTACCGCGGCACTACCGCCACGAGAACCACCTGGTGCGAGGGACTTGATATCAAGTCCCTATCCGAGGACAGCGATATCGATATTCTCTACTGGGTGGGCTGCAGCGCCGCCCTGGACGACAGGAATATCAAGGTCGCTCAGGCCACGGCTAAAGTTCTCCGGGCGGCCGGCATTAAGTTCGGCATACTTGGCGACGAGGAAGCCTGCTGCGGCGACCCCGCCCGCCGCCTGGGCGACGAATACCTTTTCCAGACCATCTGCCAGCAAAACATTGAAATTCTCAAGGGGTATGATATTAAAAAGATAATCACCACCTGCCCCCACTGCTTCAACAGCCTGAAACATGAGTACCCTCAGTTCGGCGGGAATTACGAGGTGATGCACCATACCCAGTTCATTTCCCGGCTGATAAAGGAAGGCCGGCTTCACATCAATAAAGCCACGGCGTCTAAAGTCGCCTATCACGATTCCTGTTACCTGGGGCGTTACAACGATATTTATCAAGAACCCCGTGACATTCTGAAAGCGGTTAACGGCAATAACATCGAACTGCCGCGCCGTCTGACAAATAGTTTTTGCTGCGGCGGGGGCGGCGGCCACATGTGGATGGAGGAGGAGCCGGATAAACGAGTTAGTATGCGCCGCATAGAAGAGGTGATTAATGCCGGAGTCGATTGCGTGGCGACCGCCTGTCCTTACTGTCTGACCATGTTCGATGATGCGTTGAAAGCTAAAGAGGTCGAAGAATCGGTCAAAGCGATGGACTTGAGCGAACTTCTGGCGGCATCTCTTGAAGATAACAAATCAGTAAGTGAGTAGTTGCGCAACTGCGCAGATAAATTAATATTGATTAAGGCTTATCGCGGGAAGGCAGCGTCACCACCGCCGAGCCGTTTACTGTCCTGTCGCCCTGGGGATTCTCCGCCCATATCTCCACCCTGGCGTAGTTCTTGTCTTCTTCGACGTACTTTTTATTGACCTTCCCGTAGCAGAAGATATCCTCGTTGACTTTATTGATGCCCCGGTAGCTGCCGCCCAGTTTTACCAGCATTCCCTTCTCCCCGATCCAGTCCGTCAGCATCTGCCCCAGGAACGATAGCGTCAGCCAGCCGTGGACGATAACGCCCGGCAGCCCGTTCTCCAGCGCGAAGTCCTTATCATAGTGTATCTGGTAATAATCCCCGGAGGCGCCGGCGTATTTCACCAGCTGCATGGTCGTCGGGTACTTAACCAGTGCCGGTACCTCGCTGCCCTCGCTGATATCCTCGTAATATACTTGCGTCACTACCAGTACCCCGCTAGTACTTGATATACGTATTCTTCCCCTTGACCACCACCTCGTCCCGCTGGTTGGTATAGGTCATCTCGGTAAACATGAAGAGCGTCGGGCCCTCGGCGCCGGCTACCTGCCGCATTCGGGTGAGTTTGGCCGTCACGTAGATAACATCGCCTGCTTCGATGGGTTTCAGGTACTCGAGCTCACTCGTCCCATTGAGAAGTCGCTTGAGGGGGATATCCGCGTTAAAAAGCTTGTTCAAGAGTTCTTTAGGGACAATTGCCGCGGGAAATGTCGGGGGAGTTTCTCTCTCCCACTTGGGATTGGGGTCGTCGATAGCTTCGGCGAACTTCCTCAGCATCCCCTTTTCCACCTCGTAGACCTCCGGCCCGAACTCGACGTTGAGCATACTGTTCAATTCTTCGCTGATTACCGATTCGCCAGCCAACAGGTTTACCTCCGCTTACTTTTATTTTTGGTACTTTATTATAGCTTAAATTCCGGAGAAATGACCAGCCCGGTTTTTAAGCCCTTGGGTCTTTCAGGAAACCCCGCCAGACGCGTTAAAATGGAAATCTAGGCGGCTTATGTCATTGACACATGGAATTTTATCTAAAAAGAAAATAATATGATGAGACGACCTTGTTTGAAAGCTCCATCACCTCTCTAGGAGAGGCGTCACTTTCAAGTGCGTCAACAAGTCTTCTGATTGATTCATTTAATTCAACTTGAACCAGCTTAGCTTCCTCGACTACCACAGGCCTGTCATCCCAGTAATCAGCTATTCCTGATAATACTTTCTGCATAATAAAAAATGGCGTTGGATTATTACTCCCCAACGCCATATCTTTACAGAGACGCGACATCTCGTATAGATTATCTACGTAAAATCCCTTTTCCAGCTTCTCCTTTAAGTACTGAATCTTCGTCAATAGTAACCTCACCGGAAGGCCAGAGATCTAGAATAGCTTTGAAGTTATACCCTTCATTCTTTAATTTATCACTACCGCCTTCATGCCGGTCAACAACTACTATTATCTTTACTATCTCACACCCTTCTGCTCTAACAGCATCTATCGCTTTCTCTATTGAGTTACCCTGAGTGATAACGTCGTCAATTATTACTACTTTGGAGTTTTTCTTGAATTGCCCTTCAATCATCTTTCTTGTTCCGTGTTTCTTTGGTTCTTTTCTAACCCAGAACGAGTTTATAGGTCTCCCTTTTATCTGACTGACTACTGTAACAGCAGTTACTATTGGTATTGCGCTTACTTCTAAACCACCCATCGCCTCGAAATCAACCCCGTCAAGCAAATCGAATATCTCCTCGCCGATTAGGTATGATCCTTCAGGATGTTGCGACAATTTCCTACCATCATAATAATGATCGCTCTTCTTGCCAGAAGAAAGCGTAAAATCACCTTCCATTAAAGCACCAGTCTCGTAGGCAAGTTTCCTAATTCTTTGAGTTCTCTCTGTGGCCACCCCAAGCTCCAATGACTAAGTTACTACCATTATACACCG
>CAYVPT010000029.1:0-12857 GCA_964453865.1 uncultured Dehalococcoidaceae bacterium | reverse complement strand
AAGTCAAAGCCCTGCTGGAACCGGAGGGGTTATGGGAAAAAGTGCTGGGGTTCGACCCCTCGCTGCTCAGACAGCTTATGTCCGACGAAAAAACACCTGCCGAAATCCGTAAGAAGCTGGAATCGTTGCGGCGAGTTACGGATACCTACCCTCAACTCAGGCTGCGGAAACATACCGGGGAAGAAGAATAGTATTTTGCAGTTGTCATTGCGAGGAGTCCCGATGCAATCGGGACGACGTGGCAATCTCCGGCAAGGATGATAGAGATTGCTTCGGGCCTTGCCCTCGCAATGACATTGTATAAGGAGTCAATCTTGTCGAGAATATTACTGGTTAGACACGGCACCACCAGATTACACGCTATCGACAGGTTCTGGGGCAAGACCGATATCCCCTTGAGCAATACCGGCATCAAGCAGGCGGGGCAACTAAGGAACCGGCTGTCCCCGGAAAAGATAGACGCCATCTATTCCAGCACCCTGAGTCGTGCCCGTTCCACCGCGGAAATCATTGCCTCCGGTCACCAAGCCGATGTCACCGCCTGTGAAGAGCTCTGCGAATGTAATTTCGGATATATAGAGGGACTGAACTTCGAAGAGATAAAGCGACTCCACCCGGCGCTGGCCGAGGAATTGAACGACTGGAAAACGGTGGCGTTCCCCGGCGGTGAAAGCCTCGAACAGCTTAATGCCCGTGTACAAACTTTTCTAAAACGATTGGCTAAACACGACCCGAAAGAGACGGTGCTGGTGGTTGCCCACGGCGGTCCACTGCGTCTGATAATCTGCAATCTACTGGGTCTGGAACTCGAGTACTGGCTGAAATTCCGCGTCGACCTGGCTTCTCTCAGTATCGTAGAGACCTACCCCCAGGCCACCATTCTGAATCTGCTTAATGATGTCTCCCATTTTAATCTTTAGGAGGTAATATGTCTCACGTTTTCGTTTCATGGAGCGGCGGCAAGGACGGCTGCCTCGCCCTTTACCGGGCTATTAACAGCGGCCTGGATGTCCGCTGCCTGCTGAATATGGTGACCGAGGATGGCCGGCGCTCGCGCAGCCACGGCATCTCCGCCGCAGTCATCAATGAGCAGGCGCAAGCCCTGGCGATTCCCATCGTACAGAGACCCACCACCAATGATAATTACGAAGCCGTTTTCATCGAGGCACTCAAAGAATACAAGCGTGAAGGTATTAATGGTGGCGTCTTCGGCGATATAGATTTCAATGCCCACCGGGAGTGGATTGACAGGGTATGTAAAAAGGCCGATATCATCCCCCATTTACCCCTGTGGCTGGAAAGCCAGGCAGAACTCATGGAAGAGTTCATCGACGCCGGGTTCAAAACGGTGGTCGTCGCCGTTAAAGCCGATCTCCTGGGGAAAGAGGTGCTAGGGAGAACGGTCGACAGGCAGTTCATGTCTTACCTGGCCGGACTGGGAAAAGATATTACCCCCTGCGGTGAGGCCGGGGAGTATCACACTCTGGTGGTCGATGGTCCCCTGTTTAAGAAACGACTGGAAATAATAAAAAGTAAAAAGGTCACCCGGGGCGAACACCATTTCCTGGATGTGCTTGAAACCGGACTAAAAACGAAGAAACTCTGAGAGGCTGAAATGACGAAGATAATCGCCAGAGTAATATCGCAAAAGGGCACCTGTGAGGCCGGGCATAAGGTCGGCGACGAGTTCGTCATCGGTCAGACAACGCCCCCGGGCCTGTGTTCCTGGGCTTTTTATACTCTCTTTCCTTTTGCGGAGTCGCTGGAGTTCGGCGGGACTTTCCCGTGGGAAAAAGACCCGGATAAAGCCAAAGTAGCCTGCCCGGACGCGGATAATCCGGTGGTATTCGAGTTGAGACGGACAGAATAAACAGGCTTCCTCTACTTGAAAAGGTATTATATGGAAAATAACCACGTGTATAAGGGCATAGTCAGGACAGGAATCGGCGGGGCGTTAGCCGAGATGTCAAAACCCGGCAGCTTAGAAGAATTCCGCACAACCTTAGGTCTTTCCATCATACCCGGAACGCTGAACATAAAACTGACGGAACCTTTCGATTTATCTCTACTGAAATACCTGAAGTTTGCCGATGTCGGCTGGGAGTTCGACCCCGCCACACAGGGGATAAAGTACGACGAGGAAACAGGTGTGTACTATAGCCGGGCAACCGTCGCTGGCAAATACCCGGCCTGTGTTCTTATCTTCACCTGGGTCACCAACATACATACCAACGCAGAGCTGGTTAGCCCCCATCACCTTCGCACGGTCCTCGGTCTTGAAGATGGGGATATAGTAGAGTTCACGCTGGATAAAAAATAATGCACGAGTCGGCCGTTAAAACGCCAGCATTATCAGCTCTTTAACATTCCACCCCACCACCCCAATCAATAGTATGATAGCCGGTACCAGCCATCTCCCCGGCACGAACCAGCTAATCAGCACCGGTATGGCAAACTTGAATATCGCCAGCTTGTATACCGAGTCCAGCGAAGCTCTCACGAAGGGATTAAGCTCCGGATACCCGCAACGCACCGCTACCAGCGTTAATACAAAGTCGACCAGCTGCAGGGACAGGAAAGCTGCTTTCAGCACCGTATCGGTCCTGTCGCGCTGCTGGCTCTTGAGTACCAGGTAGCCGACAGGCCCCGTAATATGTCGAATGATTGACACTCTTTTCCCTTTACCCGGTTATTCACGGGCAGGTTAGTATTTTGCCTTATCAGCTTAAGCCCCGGCGTAATAATATTTGATAAATATACATGGTAAAATAGTAAATATTCCGTAAAATCCCCGTTGCGTCAGCGGCCGTTTTTTCCTTTTGCCGGATTTCGCCCTGTGCTATACTTGAGGAAAGAATCTTTAAAAGAGGGATTCAATTGACTACTCCCGACAAAGTCAAGACTCAAATCGAAAAGCTCCGGGCGGAAATCAACCGCCACAACAACCTGTATCACGTTCAGGACAGCCCGGAAATCAGCGACGCCGAATACGATGGCCTGATGCGGGAGTTGAAGCGACTTGAGGAAGAGTACCCGCAGTTCCTCACCCCGGATTCCCCCACCCAGCGTGTCGGCGCCGCTCCGCTGGAAGCCTTCGGCATTGTGGAACACCGCTATCCCCTGCTCTCCCTGGGCAACGCCTTCTCCGACGATGAATTAATGGCGTGGTATACTCGCACCGTTAAGCTCATCGGGGACGCATCTTTCGACTTCGTTGGCGAGCATAAAATCGATGGACTGGCCGTAGCGCTGACCTACGTTGACGGTCAGTTAACCACCGGCGCTACCCGCGGCGACGGCTTTCGGGGAGAAAACATCACCCAGAACCTGCGGACGATAAGAAGCATTCCTCTGTCTGTCGGCAAAGACGCCCCACCCCGTTTCGAGGTGCGCGGCGAGGTCTATTTATCCAAAGACGGCTTCCGTAAGCTGAATAAAGAGAGAGAAATGGAGGGTCTGCCCCTCTTTGCCAATCCGCGCAATGCCGCCGCCGGCTCGGTACGCCAGCTGGACTCACGTATCACCGCCCGGCGCCCGCTGGACATTTTTATCTATATGCTGGGCTACGCCGAGGGTAAAGCTGTACCAACAACGCACTGGGACACAATGCAATGGCTCAAAGAACTTGGCTTTAAAACAAATCCTAACAACCGCCGACTTAAAAACGTCGAGGAAGTCAAGGAGTATTACCGGACCTGGGAAGAACGTCGCGAAAGCCTCCAGTATGAGGCCGACGGTATCGTTGTCAAGATAAACCAGCTCAACCTTCATGAAGAGCTCGGCGATATCGGCCACGAGCCTCGCTGGGCAATTGCCTACAAGTTCCCCGCTGTCCAGGGCACCACCGTCTTGAAAAGCATCGAAATCAGCGTGGGGCGGACGGGTACTCTCAACCCTTACGCCGTCCTGGAGCCGGTAACGGTGGGGGGCGTTACCATTAAAAGCGCCGCCCTGCACAACGAGGACGATATCCGGCGCAAGGATATCCGTACCGGCGATACGGTTATCATCCAGAGGGCCGGCGAGGTCATCCCGGAGGTCGTCGGGCCGGTGTTAAGCAAACGCACCGGTAAAGAAAAGGAGTTCAGCCTATTAGACAAGCTGAAGGACAAAGATGGAAACCCAGTATGTCCAGAGTGTGGTCACGATGTCGTCCGACCAGAAGGCGAGGTCATGTACTACTGCTCCAACGCCGCCTGTCCCGCCCAGGCGCAGCAGCGCATCGAGCACTTTGCCTCGAAAGGCGCTATGGACATCCGCGGCATCGGGGAAAATCTCAGCGCTACACTTTATAACATGGGACTGGTTAAAAATGCCGCCGACCTTTACTACCTGAAAGAAGAACAGCTGGCGGAACTGGAAAAAATGGGCGAAAAAAGCGCCGAGAATATCATCAAAGCTATCAATAACAGCAAGAACAGGCCGCTGGCCAGGCTCATCTTCGGTCTCGGCATCAAGCACGTAGGAGAGGAGATGGCGGAAATTCTTGCCGGCAAGTTCCACAGCCTCGACGACCTTGCCGGGTCTTCGCGGGATGAATTGATGGAAATCGAGACGGTAGGACCCAAGATTGCCGATAGCATTACCGCCTTCTTCCGGCAGGAAGACAACCAGAATATTATATGCCGACTAAAAGATGCCGGAGTCAAACTGGTAGAAGCCGCCGCTATCCCGAAAGACCTGCCCCTGTCCGGCAAAGAGTTCGTCGTTACCGGCCGGCTGGAGAGTTTCTCCCGGCAGCAAGCGGAGGACAGGATCAAAGAACTCGGCGGCGCCGCCAAGGACAATGTCACCCGTAAGACGGACTTTGTCGTGTTTGGCGTCGACCCCGGTTCCAAGCTGGCCCGCGCCCGGGAACTGGGCATCAAGACTATAGATGAGAAGGAATTTTTAAAACTAATCCGGGTGGAAAATCATGATTCTGTTAGCCGTTAAAATAAATACGTCATTCCCAACTCGATTGGGAATCCAGAGACTACTGGATTCCAGCTTGCGCTGGAATGACATGTAGTTGAGGAATGTAAATGAAACTAATCGTAGGACTGGGTAATCCGGGATTTTTATACGCCCGCAACCGCCATAACATCGGGTTTATGTGCGTCAGCCACCTGGCCAGGGTGCAGAAAATCCGTTTCGACAGGAAACAGGGGCATGCCCGTACCGGCATCGGTAATATTGCCAGATACCGGGCGGTGCTGGCACGTCCCCAGACCTATATGAATGCCAGCGGGGAATCGGTCAGCCCCCTGATGAAAAAGCTCAATATTACCCCGCCCGACCTCATCGTTATCCACGACGACCTCGACCTGCCCCCGGGAAAAATACGCCTCCGGCTCGGCGGCGGCTCCGGCGGGCACAAGGGAATCGACTCCATCATCGCGCGCACCGGCACACGGGACTTCTACCGCATCAGGGTCGGCATCGGTCGACCTGATACATTAGACAAGACCTCCCTGGAAGCAAAGGAGGAAGCCGTCGTCGCCTATGTCCTCAGCGATTTCTCTCCCGAAGAGAAAAAAATCATCGATGAAGTTATCCCGGTAGTCGGCGAAGCTATCGCCTGCCTCCTTTCCGAAGGGCTGACCGTCGCCATGAACAAATACAACTAGGCAGCATGGAAAATAAAAAGGTCTTCGCCATTAAGCTGGTCCATTCTATAATCTTCTTCTTCATGGTCGCCTGCCTGTGCTATATCCTCTACTGCGCCGTTGCCGGAAGGTACGACTGGACATTGCTTTTAGCCTTGCTAGCCATCGTAGTCGAGGGACTGGCACTTTTGCTCAATCGCGGTAAATGCCCCTTCACCGGCCTGGCGGAGAAATACGGGTCAGCGAACGGCGCGGTTACGGACCTTTTCCTGCCAGTGTGGTTCACTCGTCATGTCTTTAAAATAGCTGTAGTCGTAGCGATTATCGAACTCATTCTTCTCGGAGTTGGCTATTATTTAGTATGATATTCAGGGTCTCCACCTTTGCCCGTACGTGATTCAGGTGCTATAATTTTTATATCTAAATGGAATTTTCAACGAAAGACAAATTCACGTTTATCGGGGTCATCGGGGGGAGTGAAGTATCCCCTGATATCGCCCGGCAGGCCGAAGAGGTAGGCCGGAAGATTGCCCTACGTGGCGCCGTGCTGGTCTGCGGAGGGCTGACGGGCGTCATGGAGGCTGCCTGCAGGGGCGCCAGCGAAGCGGGGGGATTAACTATCGGTATCCTACCGGGGGACAGCCGCCGGACCGCCAATCCTTATGTAAAAATACCCATCGTCACCGGCATCGGCTATGCCCGGAACGTAGCGGTAGTTAAAACTTCCCAGGCGGTAATCGCCATCGACGGCAGCTACGGCACACTGACGGAAATAGCCTACGCCCTCCAGAGCGGTATCCCCGTCATCGGCCTGGGGACGTGGTCGATTTCAATCGACGGTCAGGAAGAGACGTCCATCCACCGGGCGGCCAGCCCGCAGGAAGCGGTGGAGAAAGCCTTCACAATCCTTAAAAATCAATATTAATACGTCCGATTGGAGAAATGATATGTCAACGATTAAAAATGTCAAGGCCAGGGAAATTCTGGACTCGCGGGGAAATCCTACCATCGAGGTCGAGGTAGAATTAAAAAGCGGAGCCAGAGGAACCGCCGCCGTGCCTTCCGGGGCCAGTACCGGCAAGTACGAAGCCGTAGAACTCCGCGACGGCGATAAATTACGCTATAACGGCAAGGGCGTCCTTAAAGCAGTCGCCAACGTCAACGGGACGATTGCCGGTGTTATTACCGGAATGTCCGCCCTGGACCAGGCGGAGATAGACCATACGTTAATAAAACTCGACGGCACGCCGGATAAATCAAAACTCGGCGCCAATGCCATCCTTGGCGCGTCCCTGGCAGTGGCCTATGCTGCCGCCAGCTTTAAGAGTATACCTCTTTACCGCTACCTGAATGACGCCAAAACATATACCCTGCCCGTGCCGATGATGAATATCCTCAACGGCGGCAGGCACGCCGCCAACTCCACGGACTTACAGGAGTTCATGGTCATGCCAGTAGGAGCGGAAAGCTTTTCTAAGGCGTTGCAAATGGGCGCCGAGGTCTATCACGCCCTGAAAAAAGTTCTCAAGGACAGAAAGCTGAACACAAATGTCGGCGACGAGGGCGGCTTTGCCCCCTCCCTCCCCTCGAATAAGGACGCCGTCGAAGCTATCCTGGCCGCTATAGAGTCCGCCGGCTACAAACCCGGCAAGGACTGCTTTATCGCCCTGGACCCCGCCTCCAGCGAGTATTTTGAAAACGGCAAATACGTCCTCACCCGGGAAGGCAGGACGCTGACTCCCACCGAGATGGTCGAATTTTATGTTAAATGGGTTGACCGGTACCCTATCATCAGCATCGAGGACGGCATGGCTGAGGACGACTGGGAGGGCTGGCAGCTCATTACCGAAAAGCTGGGCGGCAAGGTCCAGATAGTCGGCGACGACCTCTATGTCACCAATGTCCAACGCCTGAAAAAGGGCATCGACCTCAAAGCCTCCAATTCCATCCTTATCAAGCTCAATCAAATAGGCACCCTGACGGAGACTATCGACGCCATTAACATGGCGCGGCAGGCCGGCTGGACGGCCGTGGTCAGCCACCGCTCCGGCGAGACCGAGGATACCACCATCGCCGACCTCTGCACGGGGCTGGGCACCGGCCAGATAAAGACCGGAGCCCCCTGCCGCTCGGAGCGTACCGCCAAGTACAATCGACTCCTCTGCATAGAAGATGAACTGGGAGAAAAGGCAAAATATGCCGGGATGAAGGCCTTTCATAATCTGAAAGGATAGTTAAAAGAAATATCATTATTAAGTGTCATTCCCGCGAAAGCGGGAATCCAGAAAAAACATCTTAATGAAATCCTGCTATGTATATATACTGACAAGTAAACGGAATGGTACACTATATATCGGAGTAACGAACGAACTTATAAAACGCGTTTACGAGCATAAAAACAGATTAATAGATAGCTTTACTAGAAAATATAATATCCACTTATTAGTATATTTTGAACAGTGTGGTGACATAGAATCAGCTATTGCTAGAGAAAAGCAATTGAAGAAATGGAACAGAAAATGGAAGCTTGAACTGATTGAAAAAGGGAATCTGACATGGAAAGATTTATACGAAGATTTATAATAACTCTGGATTCCCAATCAAGTTGGGAATGACAGTAAAGAAAAAGAGAAAAAATGACTGAAGTAACGCCCGGAATCCACTGGATTAAAATGCCCATCTCCCCGGAAGAATCGTCCCTGTCTCACATCAACGTCTATCTCATCCGGGGAGACGAAGGCTATCTCCTCGTTGATTCCGGCTGGAACACGGACGCTTCTTTCGCTACACTCCATAACTACCTGGTAAAAAACGGGCTGAACTTCGAGGACATATCCCAGATTCTAATCACCCATGTCCACCCGGACCATTACGGCATGGCGGGGCGGATAAAGCAGCTTTCCGGGGCAACTATCGCCATGCACCACATCGAAAAAGACTTTATCGAGTCGCGGTATGTCTCCATGGAAGAACTGCTTCACCAGACCGACCGTATGCTTATAACTAACGGTGTACCGGAGCGTGAAATGACCGCCATGAGGGATGCCTCCGTGGGGCTGGAGCAGTTTATCGTCGCCACCCCACCCGATATCCTCCTCCGCGATGGCGATACTATCACCACCGGCGAGTTCACCTTCCGGGTGATATGGACGCCGGGTCATTCATCCGGGCATATCTGCCTCTACGAACCGGAGGAAAAAGTCCTGCTCTCCGGCGACCATATTTTGCCGAAAATCACACCCAACATCGGCGTGCACCCGCAGTCTATAGAAAATCCCCTCGGCAGATACATAAAATCGCTCGAAGAACTAAGGAAACTGGACATCAAACTCACTCTGCCCGGCCACGACCGTCCCTTCACCCGTACCATCCCCTGTATTGACGAGATAATAAGGCACCACGACTACCGCAACCGGGAAATTCTGGACGTGATAGAGCTGGCGCCCCGGACGGCTTTCCACATAGCTCAGAAGATAACCTGGAGCACCAGCAGCGCGTGGCAGGACCTGCCGCCTTTCCACCAGAGGATGGCCATCTTTGAGACCCTTGCCCACCTGGAGATGATGGCTGCCGATGGACGGGTAGATAAATTGCCCAGAGAGGGCATCATCTACTACAAGCAGAAATGATATAATAAGTCAGATGAGAAGAATCGGCATTACCACGACCGTGCCGCTGGAAATCCTGCTCGCCGCCGGCTACCAACCTCTGGACCTGAATAATATCCTCGTCAGTGAACCCGACCCCGCCCGCCTTATCACCATCGCCGAGAGGGCCGGCTTTCCCCTCAACTGCTGCAGCTGGATTAAGGGCATCTATGGCGTCTGCCTGGATAAAGGCATTGAAAATGTCCTCTGCGTCACCAGCGGCGACTGCTCCAACACCGCCATGCTGATGGAGACCCTCAAGCTCAAGGGTCTGAACACCATAGCTTTCGCCTACCCGGACCGGCCTGACCCCCGGCTTGTGCAGTCAGTCCTGGAAACGCTGGCCGCGGCTATGGGCACCACGCTGCCCGCCGCCGATAAAATCAGGCAGGAGCTTAAGCCAATCCGCGACCTTGCCCTGAAGCTGGACAGCTTAACCTGGAAAGAAAATAAGGTCAGCGGCTGGGAGAACCACCTCTGGCTGGTTTCCGCCTCCGATTTCAACGGGGATTCTCATAAGTATAGACAGGAATTGCAGAGCTTACTGGATACCTGCGAAGAACGCCAGCCCTACCCCGCAAGTGAAACCAGGCTGGCTTATATCGGCGTACCTTCGGTCTACGCGCGGGAACTGTACCCCTTCATCGAGAAGCAAAACGCCCGCGTCGTCTTTAACGAGGTCCAGCGCCAGTTTGCCATGCCGGAGCCGGGCAAATCACTGGTGGAGCAATATTCAAACTACACCTACCCCTATTCCATACAGGAACGCCTTAAAGACATTAAAACAGAAATCACCAAGCGGCGGCGTATCGATGGTATTATCCATTACGTGCAGGCGTTCTGCCACCGCGGCATCGGGGATATTGTTTTCCGGGACGCCATCGACCTGCCCATACTGACGCTGGAAGGCAACGCCGACTTTTTCCTGAATAACCACGTCAAGACCCGCATCGAGGCTTTCCTGGATATGATTCAGCGGAGAAAAATAAAGAGTCGAAAATCAAAGGTTAAAACCATAGATTATAAGTAAAAAAAGGGGGAGCCTACGGGCTAAGCCGTGGACGACACTGGGCGGTTAGGGTGGGAAAAGATAACACACGGGGGAGGCGGGGTCTGGATTCCAGTCTACGCTGGAATGACAAAAGGTTTTTACAAGCGGATGTTTATAGACAACCTAAAAATAGTATACAATAACCATAGATTGCTAAACAGGAGGCGAAAATGAAAACCAGAATCGGCATCAATGGCTTCGGGCGCATCGGGAGGCTGACCCTCAGGGCTATAAAAAAGTACCACCAGGACGACCTTGAAGTGGTGGCTGTTAATGACCTCGCTGATACCAAGACCAATGCCCACCTGTTCAAGTGGGACAGTGTTTTCGGGCCTTATCAGGGTGAAGTATCCGCTGAAGAAAATGCCATCATCGTAGACGGACAGAGAATTCAGGTAGTCCAGGAGCGAGACCCCGCCGCTATCCCCTGGAGTAAGTATGGCGCCGATATCGTCATCGAGTCGACCGGTTTTTTCCAGGATGCCACCCAGGCGGTCGCTCACCGCAACGGCGGCGCTAAGAAGGTCATCATCTCGGCGCCAGCCAAAAACGAAGATATCACCATCGTCCTCGGTGTCAACGAAAATGCTTACGACTCCAGCAAGCACCATGTCATCTCCAATGCCTCCTGCACCACCAATGGCATCGCCCCACCCGTCAAGGTCCTCCATGAAAATTTCGGTATTACCAAGGGGCTGATGACCACCATCCACTCTTATACCAACGACCAGGTATTACTGGATACCCTTCACAAGGATATCCGCCGGGCGCGTGCCTCCGGTCTGAACATGATTCCCACCACCACCGGCGCCGCTAAACTGGTTGGCCGTCTCGTTAAAGGACTGGAAGGTAAAATTCACGGCTTTTCAATGCGCGTACCCACGCCCACCGTCTCCGTCATCGACTTCGTCTGCGACCTGGAAAAAGAGGTCACCGTAGAGGATGTCAACCAGGCGTTAAAGAAAGCTTCCGAAGGGACTATGAAGGGAATCCTGGAGTTTTGCGAGGAAGAACTGGTCAGCATGGACTTCAAAGGCAATCCCCACAGCTCTATCATTGATGGACCCAGTACTATGGTCATCGGCGGGAACATGGTCAAGATACTGGCCTGGTACGATAACGAGTGGGGCTACAGCTGCCGCCTCGGCGACCTCTGCGTGTATCTCGCGGAAAAGGGACTATAACCGAATTTACATTAGCAACAAAAGTACTAAATCGGGCTTTTTTAGCGTTAAACTTGACAAATACGTCACAAATGATGTAAGAAAATATGGCTGTATACATAAGTACCGATTGACATCAGTTGCGGAATTACGTAAAATAAGAAAACTGGTGGAAAGGGAGAGGCATGAAGCTGGTTGTGGTTGGCTTCGGGCAATGCGGCGGCAGAATCGCCGATGAGTTTGCCCGACTTAATAAAAGGGCTCGCAGTATGCGCCATCTTAATATTATTACCGGCGCTTACGCTGTCAATACCGACTTCGCTGACCTGAGCGGTCTGCATACTATCAAAGACCACTTCACCCAGCGCATCGTCATCGGTAAGAGAAAGACCGGCGGCCACGGCGTGGGCAAAATTAACGAACTTGGCGCCGAGATAGCCCGTGAAGATTCCGATATGGTCATCGAGACCATCAGGAATACCGAGCAATTCGCGGAAACGGACGGCTTTTTACTCGTTGCCAGCTCCGGCGGAGGCACCGGCTCAGGGGCAATACCGGTAATGACGCAGCAGATTAAAGAACGCTATGTCGATAAGCCGGTCTACAACCTTATCGTTCTCCCCTTCGAACATGAAGTGTCAACCGAGGACAGGACCGTTTATAACGTAGCCACCTGCCTTAAATCCAGCTATCTGGTCGCCGATGCCATCTTCCTCGTCGATAACCAGAGATATGTCATGAAAGACTCATCGCTCACCCATAATCTGGGCAGGATAAACGCGACGATTGTACATCCGTTTTTCAACCTGCTCTGCGCCGGGGAAGAGTCGAAGTCACGATACATCGGGGCCAAGCTGCTTGACGCTGGCGATATCATCCAGACGCTGGTGGGCTGGACGACACTCGGTTGGGGTCGGTCGCAGACCCCGATGCTGAGATCATTCTTTAATAAAACCCGCAACTTCAGGGACAAAGCCTCGGAGACCCAGAAGGGCGTCCAGGCGCTCGATGAAGCCATCAGCGGCCTGTCAATCAAGTGCAATCCGCTGGACTCGAAGAGGGCTCTCTACCTTGTTTCCGCCCCGTCCAAGGAAATAAACGTTGACCTGATTAAAGAGCTGGGGACCTACATTAAAAACATGGCTCCGGAAGCCATCATCAGGAGCGGTGATTATCCCAGGGAAAAGGGCAACATGGACGTTACCCTGGTACTTTCGGAAATGAGCGACGTGGAAAAGGTCAGGAACTACTTCGCTAAAGCCATCAATCTCATCGCGGAACTCAAGAAACGCCAAGAAGGCGTAGTAAGCGCACAGCGAGGGATTGATATCACGATAAAGGATATTCCCTCGCTGCTTTAGTAAGGTTATTCAGTTAATCAACCCGCCTCACGCCAAAACAGGTACCG
>CAYVPT010000028.1:8248-13192 GCA_964453865.1 uncultured Dehalococcoidaceae bacterium | reverse complement strand
GGTCTTGGATTTTTTCAGCCATATTAAAATCCTCTTTTATCCTGGCTTCCGACACAGCCCGTTTAAAAACCCGGAAGTCCCGGACAACCAACCGAGCCATTGGAAACAGGGCAGAAGCGTAACGCCCCTCGCCTAATCTCATAAGTTCCTCGGGATCATCATAGCCACTGTCCAGCATGTGCCTGTCGATGATATGTTCCCGTAATTTATCCCTTTTTTTACGGCTCTCTAATATTTTAAAGACATAAAAGCACCCTGTTTCCAGCAGGTGTTCGGCAATGGCGTATTGTGGCACCGAATATTCTGCCGACAATTTCCTTATCCTATCGATTATTTTGGGGTGAATGTTCACGTTGAATTGTTTTTTGTTACCAATCTCGAGCATTTGCCGGCCTTTTTGCTTCCCATATTTCTTCTTTAGCGCATCCAAAATGTTCATCTTTACCCTCCCGCTGATTCTGTCTAGGTCGACTCTATAGAAACGGCTATATCAGCCTAGATTGACCTAGAAATCGCTTTGACGACACCTGAAATGTATCTTAAATACCAACTAAATCCATGATAATCCGCAATAACAACGCTGGCGAGTATGTAAGGATGTTTTCCTGTACGTAAACCGTGTAAAGATTTTTTACGACGTACAGTTAATATTAGATTTCATCAAACGACGAAACCACTATATGATTCTTCGGCAAGAACCGGGTACTCAGTAATCGCGTCACATGGTTTTTCCCATATATTTAACGGGACAACTAATGAAGGCATCACTTGAAATGGCACTATCGATAACACCCTGAAAGATCAATACAATCTAGCGGCGAATCCGGGGTGCCCCACATTACGGAGTTTGAAACTCTCGCGGTAGAGATTCATGTATTAGACGTTACTCTGACAATGGTATTTGATATCGGTAGAATTTGTGGCATAATAGCGATAAAGTGACAGGCGTGTGGTGATGAATGTCGTCTGAACGGAATACCATAGCCGGCGAAATACAGTTAGCTGAAAAAACACGTGCTGAAAGAGTGAGGCAAGACAATAACCTCAAACGATGGGTAAAACAGCTACGTCAGACGTACATCGCTGATGGATTCCTTATACCTCTTTATGAACGTCGTGGTACATATACTCTGTCTCAACAAAGGATCCATGAAAGGGGAGATTATATACTACCTGACGAAACGGCAGGCGAGGTATTTCATCGGGGTACCCAAGAGGGGTGGATTCACCAGGAGGCCATCTGGTTCTGGGACTATTTGATAGGTGGGCAGGAATATATCTTTAGGGAGCCGATTGATTCATTGCCGGAAACTTTCAGGATACACGGTACGCCTGCCGAGCCAGTATGGAATACATTAACAAACATCGCCCGGCAAATGGGGCTTTATGGCGAAGATGGTGGCGGTTTGATATTTTCTGCGGATGACCTGGACGAAAATCACCTGGCCAGAATGGTTCCGCGACAAAGCGATTATGAGGATGAAGATGGCTACCTGTATCCTTTCACGGTAGAAACTGAACCAGCCTGGATAACCCTGTTCCACCGGTACGAAGAGTTTGAATATGACAAGCCTGAGATAGAGATACGTCCGGCATGGTTCCACCTGGCCAATTACGTCTTCTTTGATGTTCCGGTTACCCGACTACCCGTTTTCCTCGGCGTATTCGAAAAGGGGAAGACTAGCCGAATCCGCTTCCTCGACGAAGGTCTCTCCGACCGGTCACGTGACTTCATCGGCAAGGCGCTGCTGGTTATGCCGAGTCAGGTAAAGAAGCAATACGACACAAACACCATCAGGCGTGAAAGGCAAGAGATGACCTGGTGGCTCTGGCATAACATCGGACGCCGGCAATACAAGCGAAAGCTTTCCTACGGTCAAATAGCTCAAATCGCCAAAGTACCAAGAAGCAGTATTCAAAGTGCCGTGAGTCGATTCGGCTGGAAGCTCAGGGATAAACTGGACAATAAATTGCTGAAACGCTTACTGCGTACCTCATAAGGCCTGGGACTGGGATATAATCTCACTTACCAGGCCCTGGTCAAGCAGGGCCTGGCTCCACCCCGGGAAAGGGAGATCGACGGCTTTGACAGCCTGGATAAACTGCTGTAACTGACCCTAAGCTGTACGTAATCCCGCTCGACGATCATATTTAAATACACCTGATAGGTGAAAGACCCTATTCAAAATCTCAATTAGGGGCTACTCTGGAAGTAGCCTCTAATTATTTTAAGGATGTTACGGACGTGGTAATAGAGACGGGGCGCCGCCGAGATAGACCAGGCAGGTTACTAATACCACTGACATATATCAGCCGGGTAGGGGGAGGTCGTCAGATACCCACCAGCCACGAAAGAGGGGAAATCGCCCTCAATGACGCGGCTACCGGTGGTTTTCTGTATAAGCCGTGAAAAACGAAGATTTTGGATACAACTTGCGTAAATTGAGACAGAAGGCCGGCAAATCGCGATACCGGTTATGGAAACTAACGGGTCTCGACCAGGCTTTCCTGGGACGTCTGGAAAAAGGCGAGAAAAAACCGAGCCGCAATACCGTCATGCTGCTGGGGCTGGCCCTGGTACACGGGTGCAACGAGATAACCTGCGAAGAAATCGACCAGCTGCTACTATCAGCCGGATACGCCCCACTACGGATTTCATGATAAAAGGCCCTGTTGCCTTGAAGACCGCCATTTTTACGAAGCAAAGTCTACCTCGAATGCCGTTTAAATATTTTGACCCCGCTTTTAAGGCGATCACGGTACCTGTTTTCACCCTGGCGCAGGCCGCGAATGCCCAGCCTGTCCAGAGGTGAGTAATCACGGCTGAGGATAGCCACCCGGCTGGTCGCCAGGTGGACGTAGCGGTCTACCATCGACAGGGTCGTGTGGCCCAGGTTTTGTTTCAGGAGCAGGACATTGCCCCCATTGACCAGGAAATTGGTGGCATAGGTGTGGCGGCAGAGATGGGCGTGTAGCCGGGGCACCCCGGCCTCGGTAGCGATCCGGCGTAGTAGAGATTTGACCGCTTCTTTGGACATGGGGTAGCCATCCAGGATAAGAAAGAACTCCTTGATGCCGGGGTGGGCCGGCTCCCCCCGGAAATGGGTAGCGTACTTGAGGAGGGCGTTCCTGGAGGTATTGCCGAAGGCCACCATCCTCTCCTTGGCGCCCTTGCCCATAACCTTTAAGTACTGTTCTTCAATGTGGACATCCTCGTCTTCCAGCCCGGCAAGTTCGGAAAGGCGCAGCCCGGTGTCGAGCAATATGGCCATGATGGCGGTACTGCGGCTGCCGGAAGCGGTCGAGCGGTCGATGGTAGCCATGATACCGGCTACCTCGTCTTCCGAAAGCGTATCCACCATCACCACGGGCAGGCGGGGAGGCCTGACGTCCTGGAGCAAATGTGTCTCCGTGTATCCCCTACGGTAAAGCCAGTTAAAGAAAGCCCACAGGGACCTTACCCGGCAATTTACTGACTGCGCTTTGATCGCGTGGTCGTTAACGCGCCGCCCCTGGTACCACAGGATATACTCTCGGACAACGTTTTCGTCGATTGAGCCCAGAGTAACCGGGCGGCCGGTCTCGGTAAGCCAGTTGAGGAAAGCGCCCAGGTTCTGGCGGTACCAGCGTAGGGTATCCGGCGACTTGCCATCGGTGCGGTTATACGTATCGAAAATTTGTATCAGTTCCGGTAAACGAAGCTTACTCTTATCCATATCCTGCCACCTCAAGTTTTTTCTAGTTCTCATTATCGTACTAGACCTCTCTTCTGGGAATAGTCCCCGGGACAAGTAGGCAGCGGTGCAGGTCAGGCGTGAAAATTGAAAGGCAGCGTGTCGAGTTCTCTAAAAAGTGGCCGGTCGTCCCTGTTTTGAGGGTGGTTTTTGGGGCAATTTTGAAGCTAAAATGGGGATTTTGGCGTCCCTGGAGCGACTCGAACGCTCGACCCGCTGCTTAGAAGGCAGCTGCTCTATCCAACTGAGCTACAGGGACTCACGAATCACACGTAAATTCTACGACAAAACACATGGCAAAACAAGTCATAGGCCAACTGCTTTTGGAATCCCTTAGCTTGATAAATTACCGTTTCTTCTCATATAAATTCCGAATTACCAGGCCGATTATGATAATTATTGCCCCCGCAGCAGTAAGAAACAAATCATACTCAAATGACATGCCTGTCACGGAAGATACTATCAGTAGAATAATCCCCATGACAAAAGCGGTAGTACCTATGGTAAAAAACCTGAGGGAGTACTCCTGATACCTTCCTGCCTTTCTCCCTTTCCAGATTACCGACGCCAGTATTATTGCTACTGCAATGATTACGGCTCTAATGACCCAGGCTATCAAATCCGTACTCATTCGCCTGTTTTTCCTCTCCTAGAGTTTAATACTCATGATGAATACTTTTTAAAATGCTTTACATGCCGATAGATATAATAAATAATAAATCCTATGATTATAGCGATGATTACGGGGTCGAAGGGACGCATGGCATCCCTTAATTGCTCCCAGTGTTCTCCCATCAGATAACCGCCATAGGCCAGACCGGTGCTCCAGATAAAAGAACCGGTAAACGTATAGATAAGGAACTTCACCATGTTCATCCTGGCGATACCGGCCGGCAGGCTGATATAGGTACGTACTACCGGCAGCAACCGGGAAACGAAAACGGTCCAGCCGCCGCTGCGGGAAAACCAACGGTCGGCTATATCAAGGTCATGCTGAGATATCAATATGTAGCGACCGTACTTATTCAGCAGGGGACGACCGGCAAACATGCCCACGTAATAGGCAATGACCGAGCCAATGGTGTTACCTATGGCTCCGTAGACACCGGCCACCAAGGCATAAGTCACCGGGAGAGCCTTTTCCTTGATGAGCATCCAGCCGGCCAGGGGCATGATAAGCTCGCTGGGGAAGGGAATGCAGGCGCTCTCC
>CAYVPT010000028.1:0-8238 GCA_964453865.1 uncultured Dehalococcoidaceae bacterium | reverse complement strand
GGAGAACGTCATAGGTAGCTGCAATGATATCGAGTATCCACTGTTCGAGGGCTGCCACTATGGGAGTGTAACAAATAGGAACTACCGCGTCAAGATAATTTTTGGTCGTGATATACACAAGCCCTTAGCTTGACAATCAATCGAGAATATTGATAGTATTAGAATTGGCGTTCTACTCAATGCCTTAAAAAGCCATGCCGAGATTGCTGGATAAAATCGATAGTCCCGCTGACCTAAAAGTATTATCGCTGACGGCGCTGGAGGAACTGGCCTCCGAAATCAGACATGAAATCATCAATACGGTAACCACTACCGGCGGTCATCTGGCTTCCAACCTGGGCGTCGTCGAACTCACTATAGCTCTCCACCGCGTCTTTGACAGCCCCAGAGATAAGATTATCTGGGACGTGGGGCACCAGTGCTATGTGCACAAACTACTTACCGGCCGTCGGACACAGTTCAGTTCCTTACGCCAGCACAAGGGACTATCCGGTTACACTTCACGTGAAGAAAGCGAACATGACCCCTTCGGTACCGGGCATGCCAGCACTTCAATCTCCGCCGCCCTGGGTATGGCTATCGCCCGCGACTTCGCCGGAGACGATTACAAGGTAATCGCGGTTATCGGTGACGGTGCTATCACGGCAGGCATGGCCTACGAGGCGTTGAACCATGCCGGGCACCTGGGCACCAAACTCATCGTCGTGCTTAACGACAACGGCATGTCCATTTCGCCCACCGTGGGCGCCCTGGCCAAGCTGCTCAGCCGGGTTCGTTTCGACCGGCGTATCGGCAAGGCGAAAACAAGAGGCAAGAAAATCGTAACGGCGCTGCCGCTGGGCGAAAAAATATGGCGACTCAGCGCGCAAATCGAGGGGAGATTAAAAGGCTTCATGGCGCCGACGCCTATCTGGCAAGCCCTCGGTTTTGCCTACATCGGGCCGATTGACGGACATAGCATCCACGACCTCGAAACCGTGCTTACTCAGGCCAGGGATAATGCTAACCGGCCCACTTTAGTACACGTCATTACAACCAAGGGAAAGGGCTATTCACCGGCGGAAAGCAACGCCGTCTATTTCCACGGCGTACCGGCTAAAGGCATCAATAACGAAAAGATACCGACCTACAGTGAGGCCTTTGCCCAGACGATGCTCCGTTTAGCTCGTGAGGAGCCGCGACTCATCGTGGTAACACCGGCCATGCCGGAGGGAAACTGCCTGAGTATAGTCGAGGCCGAGTTCCCCGAACGTGTTTTTGACGTTGGCATCTGCGAGCAGCACGCGGTTACTTTTGCGGCCGGCATGGCGACACAGGGCTATATTCCGGTCGTGGCTATCTACTCAACCTTCCTGCAACGTGCCTTCGATCAGGTTATACACGACGTTTGCCTGCAAAACCTGCCCGTGGTCTTTGCTATCGACCGCGGGGGCATCGTCGGCGATGACGGAAAAACGCACCAGGGTACCTTCGATATTTCCTATCTTTCGTTAATTCCACAGCTGGTGGTCGCCGCACCCAAGGATGAAAACGAGCTCCAGCACCTGCTCTACACGGCGGTAAAGCTGGGACAACCCATGGCGGTGCGGTACCCGCGGAGTCCCGGCCTGGGAGTGCCGCTGGACAAGGAATTACGGGAGATACCGGTCGGCCAGAGTGAAGTCCTCAGGTATGGAGATGATGTAGCTATTCTCGCCTTGGGCGCCCCGGTAGCACCGGCCATGGAAGCGGCCGACGAACTGTCCGCGAAGGGTATCGAAGCTACCGTAGTCAATGCCCGTTACGCCAGCCCACTCGATGCCTCGCTTATCAATGAACTGGCCGGCCGCATTAAAAATATAGTCACTATCGAAGAAAACGTCCTGAACGGCGGCTACGGCAGCAACGTCCTCAAGTTACTGCAGGAGTCCGGGCATTGCGACCTGGTCGTGAAGAACATCGGCATACCGGACGACTTCGTCGAGCACGGGACTCAGGCTATTTTACGTGCTAAATACAGTCTGGACGCCAGCGGTATCGCGAGGAAAGTAATGGAGCTGTTCCCGGGATATGCCACCGGCCCATCACCAGCGGTCAAGGATAAAGCCAAGAGTACTTGATAAATAATCTTCGTATCTCGTGTAATAGCAGGGCAGGGGAGTGTCGGAATAGACTGGTATTTTTCTCAAGTTGACCAGAATCCGGAGTAATGCATGGATAAGATGACCGTCAGGGACATCGAGGTAACCGGAAAAAGAGTCCTGGTCCGCGTCGACTTCAACGTACCCATGGATATCAAGACCGGCGCCATTACGGATGACAGCCGTATCCGGGCGGCCATACCTACGATTAAATACCTGGTTGAACGCAATACCAGGGTAATCCTGATTTCTCATCTCGGCCGCCCCGAGGGGAAATTCGTCAATGAACTCCGGCTGACGCCGGTGGCCCAGCGCCTCTCCCAGATTCTGGGGCAGCAGGTAGGCGTAGCTGTGGATTGCGTCGGACCGGAGGTAGAAAAGTCCGTAGAAGCTCTGAAAGCCGGCGATGTCCTGCTCCTGGAGAACCTCCGCTTTCATTCCGACGAGGAAACCGGCAGCGCCGATTTTGCCAAGGCTCTGGCCCGCCTGGGTGATATCTTTGTTAATGACGCCTTCGGTACGTCCCACCGGGCTCACGCCTCGATTGCCGGCATCGCCCAATACCTGCCGGCGGTTGCCGGTCTGCTGCTGGAGAAGGAGATTACCACCCTTGGCAGCATCCTGAAAAATCCGACGCATCCGTTTGTATCAATTTTCGGCGGTGCCAAAGTCAGCGATAAGGTCAGTATGTTGAAGAATATCATGAACAAAGTGGACTGCCTGTTGATTGGCGGCGGCATGGCGGCAACATTCCTGAAAGCTAAATCCTACGAAGTAGGCGCATCGCTGGTTGAAGTTGAAAGCATTGGAGTGGCGTCCGAACTGATTAAGCAGGCCGAGAAAAGCGGCGTACGTCTGGTACTACCGGTGGACGTCGTTGTCGCTGACGAAATCGATGAGAATGCTAAAGCGGAAACGGTACCGATTGATGCCATACCGCCGGATAAGAAGATAGTCGATATCGGCCCCAGGACTTTAGAGAAATTCCGTCTGACGCTCCTGGGTAGCCGCACCGTATTCTGGAACGGGCCGTTAGGCGTGGAAGAGATTCCCCGGTTCGCCGTGGGGACGCAGGCGCTGGCCAAGCTGCTACCCGAGCTTGATGCTCAGACTATCATTGGAGGCGGCTCGACGGCCGAAGTAATCGATGCCCTGGGACTATCCTATAAAGTAACCTTTGTCTCCACCGGCGGCGGCGCTTCTCTGAAATTCCTGGGTGGCGAGGAGTTGCCCGGTATAGTATCATTGCAGGATAAAGTGAGTACGAAAAAGTAATGGATAATCTGGAATTGATAAAAGAGATATCAAGACCTTCACCGGAGAAGATTGTCCTACTGGTAATCGACGGCTTGGGCGGACTGCCGGACCCGAAAACAGGCCGGACGGAACTGGAGACTGCTCGTATTCCCAACCTCGATGCCCTGGCTGCCCGAGGAATCTGCGGCCTGTCCGACCCCGTAGCCCCCGGCATCACGCCGGGCAGCGGTCCGGGGCACCTGGCCCTGTTCGGTTACGACCCCGTCGAATGCAATATCGGGCGGGGAGTGCTGGAAGCCGTGGGCATCGATGTCGAGCTTCAAGCGGGGGATATGGCGGCGCGGGGTAATTTCTGTACCGTCGATAAACAGGGCATTATTACCGACCGCCGGGCGGGGCGCATCGCCACGGAGAAAAGCGCCGAACTGTGTAAATTACTTGACGGTATGTCAATCGATGGAGTTGACATAAAAGTATACCCCGTCAGGGAGCACCGCTTCGTGGTCGTTTTCCATGGGAAAGACCTCCAGACCGAGCTTACCGAGTCCGACCTTTCACAAACGGGGGTCAAGCCTAACGAAATCGAAGCCGAACACGCCATAGCCAGAAGGACCGCCAATATAGTAAATCAATTCGTTGTTCAGGCAAGAGAGATACTCACCGGGCACCACCCGGCCAACATGATTTTATTAAGAGGCTTTGCCCAAAAACCTCAATTCCCCACCATGCAGGAAATTTATAAATTAAATCCGCTGGCTATAGCCGTCTACCCGATGTACCGGGGTCTGGCCCGGCTGGCGGGCATGGAAATCGCCGGGGCGGGGACGACACTCGAAGATGAGTTTAAAGCGCTGCAGGAAAATTACAATAAATACGATTTCTTCTTCTTGCATATAAAGTGGACGGACAGTGCCGGCGAGGACGGCGATTTTAACCGTAAAGTAAAAATACTGGAACAGGTTGACACGGCAATGCCCGGCCTGACTGCCCTGGAGCCTGATGTGCTGGTGGTTACCGGCGACCATTCAACGCCGGCGGTCCTCAGCGGCCACAGCTGGCACCCGGTGCCGGTCCTGCTCTGTTCCCGATACTGCCGCACCGATAGCGTCAAAGAGTTCTCGGAAACAGCTTCTATCACCGGCGGCCTGGGCCAGATTGCTGCCACCCGGATAATGCCCCTGGCGATGGCCAACGCCTTAAAGCTGACTAAATTCGGAGCTTAGGAGATAAAACAATGCGTACACCGATGATTGCCGGCAACTGGAAGATGAACACAACGATGGAGGATGCGGTCAAACTGGTAAAAAAGATGCTGCCCGACTTGGACAAGGTCCGTAACGTGGAAAAGGTGGTCTGCCCTCCCTTCGTATCCCTGGCGGCGGTTAAAGAAGTCATCAAGGGCAGTTCCGTGAAACTGGGGGCGCAGAACCTCTTTTACGAAAAGAAAGGTGCCTATACCGGCGAGGTCTCATCGCTCATGCTGGCCGGTCTGTGCGACTACGTTATCATCGGGCATTCCGAACGACGGCAGTATTTCGGCGAGACGCCCGAAATTATCGATAAAAAAATCAAGGCAGCCGTGAAAGACATGATAAAGCCTATCTTCTGCATTGGAGAAAGCCTGGAGGAAAACGAAGCCGGAAAGACGGAGGAAGTTCTGACCAGCCAGTGTATGGCTTCCTGCGACCGCCTGTATTTATTCGGGGGAATGGTCATCGCCTACGAGCCGGTCTGGGCTATCGGCACGGGCAAGTCGGCCACCGGTGAACAGGCCAATAAGACGATTGGATTTATCCGCCAGCTGGTACGTCACCGGCACGGCAATGATATTGCCGATAGCGTCCGCATCCTTTACGGAGGCAGTGTTATCGCAGCCAATATCGCCGAATTCATGAGAGAACAGGAGATTGATGGAGCCCTGGTCGGCGGAGCCAGCCTCAAAGCCGATGACTTCCTGAGCATCACGCAGCAGACCTCGAAGGTTAAGAGTGTTTCTTGAAGAGCTTCCCGAGGAATTTACATTAATATTTTCCATACTGAGTTAAGAGATAAACAAGTTTGATAAATTGAAGCGCCTGGTTGCCATCGTCGGTCCCACCGGCATCGGCAAGAGCCGTCTGGCTCTACATCTGGCCGGTCTGTTTTACGGTGAAATCGTCAGCGCCGACAGCCGACAGGTCTACCGCTATATGGATATCGGCACCGCCAAGCCGACTCCCCAGGAGTTAGCCACCGTCCCTCATCACCTTATCAATGTCATCGACCCCGATGATGATTTCAGTCTGGCCCTGTATCTAAAAATGGCAAACCGTGCCATCGATGATATTTTCCAGCGAGGTCGGCTGCCTTTCCTGGTGGGAGGCACCGGTTTGTACGTCCGGGCGGTGCTGGAAGGATGGCAGGTACCGGAAGTTTCTCCCGATTCCGAATTCAGGTATAATATAGAAAAAAGGGTTGCCGAAAGAAGCATCGATGATATATATGAAGAACTTGTCGCCGCCGACCCTGACGCGGCGGTAAAAATCGACCGCCGTAACTTACGCCGTGTAATTCGCGCGCTCGAGGTGCACGCCAGTACCGGAAAAGCCTTTTCCCGGCTCGGACGCAAGCAAGCCCCCGACTTCACTCCGTTCATCATAGGTTTGACCGCTGACCGTACCGAGCTATACCGCATCGTAGACCGGAGAGTTGACGAGATGATAGAACGCGGCTTTGTCCGGGAAGTGGAAAAATTACAGGAAATGGGATATGATTTAAATTTACCATCCATGTCCGGCATCGGCTACCGGCAGATAGGGCAGGTTTTAAAAGGTGAGTTGTCCCTGAAAGAAGCCAGATTGAAAATCAAGACGGAGACCCACCGTTTCATCCGTCACCAGTACGCCTGGTTCCGGCGCGATGACGAGAGAATACACTGGTTCGACGCCGTGCATCAGAAAGAAGCGGATATCGAAAGAACCCTCAGGGAGTTTCTGGAAAGTAAATAAAAAGAAGAAGCAGAAAGAAATATAAGCAATGGATTTCACCAAGATGCAGGGTGCCGGTAATGATTTTATCATCGTGGATGCGAGAAGAATGACGCGTAGCTGGTCCAAGCTGGCCGCAGCCGTATGCGACCGCCACCTGGGCATCGGTGCCGATAGCCTGATAATACTGCTGCCCTCGGATAAAGCCGATTTCGCCATGCGCACATTTAATGCCGGCGGCTCCGAATCCGAGACCTGCGGTAATGGTATCAGGTGCGTGGCCAGGTACGTGATGAAAAAAGGACTGGCTGCCCCGGATATAAAAGAAATGACCATCGAGACATTAGCCACCGTCAATCGTGTTATACCGGAGAGAAAAGGCAGTAAAATTACAGTATTCCGGGTCAACATGGGCAAGCCCCGGTTCTCCGCCGATGAAATTCCCGTCATTCTTGAACCCGGCGAGGGCAGGGGGGTTGACATAAATAAGTTATTAAGCTATAAGGTCACTATTAAGGAAATCGATCTGACACTCAACCTTATTTCGATGGGGAATACCCACGCTGTCTATTTCAGCGACGGTCCGGTAGCGGATTTTCCGCTGGAACAGGTCGGGCCGCTGGTAGAAAACCTGCCGGAATTCCCCAACCGGACTAACTTCGAAGTAGCGCGAGTTATTGACCAGCGGCAGATAGAAGCGCGTGTATGGGAGAGAGGTGTCGGAGAAACGCAGTCCTGCGGCAGCGGTGCCGGTGCCATAGCCGTCGCTTCGAAACTACTCGGTTATACCGAGTCCAGAGTGGATATCAAGCTCCCCGGCGGCATACTTAATGCCGAATGGAATGACAGCGTTGATGTAGTGCTGGGAGGACCGGCGGAGCTGGTTTTTGAAGGTAAATGGCCGGATTGAGGTGTGAATTATGAAAATAGCCAGACGAATCGAAAACCTGAAGCCATATCTGTTTGTCGAGATTAGCAAGAAAATTGCGGAGAAAAGAGCCAAGGGCGAAGACATTATCAACTTCGCCATCGGCGACCCCGATATCCCGACGCCCCCCCATATCATTAATAAACTTAACGCAGCAGCCCAGGACCCGGCAAACCATCGCTATCCCGAATCAGCCGGGCTACCCGAGCTACACCAGGCTATCGCCGAGTGGTACCAGAAGCGTTTTAGCGTTTCACTTGACCCGGAGACCGAGGTACTGCCACTCATCGGGTCCAAGGAAGGCATCGGGCATATCGCCTTTTGCCTTATCGACCCCGGGGATACCGCCCTGGTGCCGGACCCTGGCTACCCGGTCTACGCTATCGGCACGCAGCTGGCCGGCGGCCGGCCTTACTATTTAAACCTAAAAGAAAGCAACGGATTTTTACCCGATCTGGATGACATCCGTGAAGACGTCCTGAAAAACACCAGGGTGCTATGGATTAACTACCCTAATAATCCCACCGGCGCCGTCGCCGACCTCGATTTCTATAACCGGGCGGTTGAATTTGCGATAAAGCACGATATAATCATATGCCACGACGGACCTTATTCGGAAGTGGCTTTCGACGGGTACGAGCCGCCCAGCCTGATGCAGGCGGAGGAGGCTAAAGATACCGGCGTGGAGTTTCACTCATTCTCTAAAAGCTATAACATGACCGGCTGGCGTATCGGCATGGTGGTCGGTAACGCCGAGGTGGTCGGTGCACTGCGCACGCTGAAATCGAACCTGGATTCCGGCATTCCCCAGGCCATACAGTATATGGCTATCGAGGCTTTAAAGGGTCCGCAGGACTGTATCTCCGAGCATAATACTACTTACCAGAGACGCCGTGACCTTATCTGCGAGGTGCTGGAAAATATTGGACTCCAGGTAACGGTACCTAAAGCCAGCCTTTATATCTGG
>CAYVPT010000027.1:0-14077 GCA_964453865.1 uncultured Dehalococcoidaceae bacterium | reverse complement strand
CTCTCTATCCGGTACAACAATCCGGCCCCGGCTATTTTCTGCCTGGCAATCTCCAGTTGCTTATCGGAAATATCGAGGGCGGTAACGCTGGTTCCGGCGCGAGCGGCGATAATGTTGAACCGCCCCGGCCCGCTTCCGGCGTCGAGGACGCGGTCGCCTGATTTGACATAACGTAATATAAAGTCCTCGTGTATAATCGCCTGGAGCCGTCCGAAAGCTGTTGCTTCCAGCCGCGACCATTCGTAATCTCCGTAGGCGTTATAGAAGGTCTTTACGTATTTGGGGTCGTACATAATAGCGCATTATACCATATTAAAAAAGACTCTTCCCTTTCCCACTCCCCCTCGTTTCTCATCTTTTCCCACCCGGTTTACCCGCCGAACCTTTAGCGTAGGCGGGGCCACCTGGTATCATCCGCAGCTTATCCCGTAGCATTGCCCCGCTACTCCTCCCTGTCATTCCCGCGCAGGCGGGAATCCAGAGACCCCACCCCCCTCCTTATATATCTATTCCCACCCTAACCGCCCGCGCATCATCATCTGCTTATCCCGGAGTCTTATCACCCCACCCCCGATAGCTGTCGTTGACCTCACTCTGGCGCAGTGGTAAAATGCGGGCGATTGGACTAAAAATCTGGATTTCTTGAAAGGAGCAATAATGGCTGGAGGCTACATGGGCAAGCTCCTGTTCGTGGACTTGTCGACAGGTAAAATGGAAGAAGAAGTGCCTGCGGAAAGCTTTTATCGGAAATACATCGGGGGCTACGGCGTGGGTTCACGGATACTCTACGACCGCATGAAGGCGGGTGCCGACCCCCTTGGACCGGATAATATTCTTGGCATTCTCACCGGGCCGCTGACCGGTTCCCCCGCCGTAAGCGGCAGCCGGTTCGGCGTCGTGGGCAAATCGCCCCTCACCGGCGGCTGGGGCGATGCTAACTGCGGGGGGCATTTCGGCCCCTACCTCAAGTTCGCCGGCTATGACGGCGTATTCTTTACGGGTATTTCCCCCAAACCCGTCTATCTCCTCGTTGACAACGGCAGGGCCGAGTTGAAAGACGCCGCCGGTCTCTGGGGTAAAGATACCTATACCACCGAGGACATGCTGGAGGCCGAGTACGGAAAGGATTCCAAAGCCACCTGTATCGGCCCGGCCGGTGAAAAGCTCGTCCGCATCGCCAGTATCCACACCCATAAAGGGGACGCCGCCGGCCGCTCCGGCCTGGGCGCCGTCATGGGCTCAAAAAGGCTCAAGGCCGTCGTCGCCAGGGGGAATAAAAAGGTCCCCGTTGCCGATGTCGAGACGGCCGACCGACTCCGCAAAGAGCAGGTAGAGGACTTGAATGCGTCGGGATTTCTGCCGCGATTTCATGAGTACGGCACCGGCGGCCATGGTGATGCCTCCGCCCTCAGCGGCGATACTCCGGTCAGGAACTGGGGCGGTGTCGGCGTTATCCATATCCCGGATGCCTCCGGGCTTAGTAAAGAAAAGGTCATCGCCAACCTGGATAAAAGTACCGGCTGCTGGCACTGCCCGGCCGTCTGCAAGGGCTTTCTCAAGGCAGGTACCGGCGAGTACAAGTACCCCGCCGGTAATCACCGCCTGGAGTACGAGACCATCGGCGCTTTCGGGGCGAACTGCGGCAATACCAACGTCCCTTCTATCGAGATGGCGAGCCATATCTGCAACTCTTATGGTATGGATACCATCTCTGCCGGTACGATTATCGCTTTCGCTATGGAATGCTACGAGAACGGCATCATCACTAAAAAAGATACCGATGGCATTGAGCTTAACTGGGGCAATCACCGCGCCCTCGTCGCCATGACCGGGAAGATGGCGAAACGCGAGGGCATCGGCGATATCCTCGCCGAGGGTGTCAAGGTCGCCGCGGAGCGTATCGGCAAAGGCGCCGGGAAATTCGCCGTGCACGCTGGCGGCCAGGAGGTAGGCATGCACGACCCCCGCATACTGAGCCACCAGTTCGCCGGCATGCCCTCAGCCGCCATGTACTGGATGAATGCCACCCCCGGCCGCCACAGCCAGGCTTTCGGGCCGGTCAGCTTTACCAATCACCTCAACAACGCCCTGGGCACCTGCATGATACTCTTCATGTGGCAGGCCGCTCGCGGGCCCTATTACCAGAGGGTCACCAATGCCGTCACCGGCTGGGACTGCTCCACGGAAGAGTACCTCAGATGCGGTGAAAGAATCGCCAATATGCGTCATGTCTTCAATCTCCGAGAAGGCATCAATCCTCTCCAGCACTTTATCCACGGCAGGATATACGGCAACCCGCCTTTAACGGAAGGCCCCCTCTCCAAAGTTACCTGTGACCTGCAGGAGGAAGCCTGGTGGCACCTCGGCGCCCTCGATTGGGACCGGGTAACCACCGTACCCAGTCGCCAGAAACTGCTGTCGCTGGGTCTGGATGATATCGCCGAAGAGCTCTGGCCGCCGGAAAAGATGCCCCGGATGGGCCCGGACGGCTAGTTTTTAGAAAAACGGGAGAGGATGCAATTAGTGGTAACTACGAGAAATAAGTGGACTATACCGATGTACGGCCTGCCGCGGGAGATAACCGAACTGCGGGAGGTAGAGGTTGATTTGAAGGCCGGCGCCGGCATGGCCGAGGTCGTCGTCGCCCTCAGGAAAAAAGTCCCCTCGCTGGAAGGCCCGGTCATCGTACCCGGGCAGGAACGCCTCATGCCGGAATACAAGTTCAATATCAACGGGAGTTTCTATTTCGCCGGCATGGACTTCAAGCTGAAGAAAGGCGACCGTATCGCTCTGCTGGTGCCCATGACAGGCGGCTAACCATACATTTATGGTAGTCAAGGCTCAACTGAAGCTGAGAACCGCGCCGGCAAGACTATGACCGTTAACGGCTGCGCCGGCTATACCTCGGCCAAGGCCGGCGTTACGGGTTTTACGCGCCACATCGCCTACGAGGTGGGACCCTATAAGATAACCGTTAATTCCATCTGCCCTGGTATGGTTACGGGCGGCGAGCATATGCCTCCGCCGGATGTAATCGAGAAGAGGAAGGAAGGTTCCCTCCTGGGGGATATCACCACCGCTCAGGACACGGCTAATGCCGTGCTCTTTCTGGCTTCGGATAAGGCCCGCCTGATTACCGGCACCAACATTGATGCCTATGCCGTCGCTCCCGGCGGTAAAGAGCACTGGGAGAACTTTATAAAGAGACGAAAAGAGTGGCTGGCCGGTAAAAGGGACATGCCCGGATAAACAGTAGAGTGTATTACTTTGTCATTGCGAGGAGCACATTCGCTCTGTTCAGTGTAAACTCCGCGACGAAGCAATCCGAAACATTGTATTTATCCATTTACGGATTGCTTCGCTTTCACTCGCAATGACATTAGCATATAACTGATGTAAAATGACACCGGATATGTTTAAGCAAGGAGGCAATCATTATGAGTGAAGTCTATGAAGTACTCAGTCCCTGGGCGGCGGCCGACCCCAGGCCGTTGCACGGTCTTTCACCGCGGTTGGCCGACCTCGCCGGCAAGAAAATCGGCCTGCTTTGCAACAATAAGCGCGCCGCGCCCCTGATTCTGGATGTGACCGAAAGGCTTTTAAAAAAGAAATACCCGACCGCTGAGGTAAGCTGGTTTAACTCCCGCTCGTTCTCGGTATCTGCCCTGGAGCCGGACAGGAAACAGGAGTTCGAGGACTGGATTAAGGGGGTGGATGCGGTTATCGCCTCCGTCGGCGACTGAGGGGCATGCACCAAGTACCTTGTGTACGACGCTATTTTTATCGAGGAGCATGATACCCCGTCCGTAGTTTTCGCTTTCGAGTACTTTCAGAACGACGCCATGTCGGCGGCTTCCAGTCGCGGTATGCCCGTCGTCAGGGTAGTGCCGGAAGCCATCGTCTCCGAGTGCACCGTCGTCGAGACCATCGATAAAGCAATCACGGCAGTTTTCGATGATGTAGTCGCCGCTTTAACGAGACCCCTGACCGCCGATGAAAAGTCGCCGAAACCACGCGAGTCGGAGAATCCGCCGAGAATCGTCTTCAAGGGCAGCCTGGAAGAGGTCAACCGCTTCTTCTACCAGCGGGGCTGGACGGACGGTCTCCCTGTTATCCCCCCAACGGAAGAAGCCGTAGCCGAGATGATTACCGGCACCGACCTTCCCGCCGACCACCTGGTGGAGAAACTGGAACCGCGCCTGGGCAAGGCTACCGTAGAGATGATTGCCGTTAACGCCGTCATGGCCGGCTGCCTGCCGACTTATATGCCGGTTCTCATTGCCGGGGTGCAGGCACTGGCATCTAATCCCGCCTGCGGTATGATGGCCGCCAGTACCGGTTCGTTTTCACCTTTCTGGCTTATTAACGGGCCGGTGGCTAAAGACGCTAACATACGTTCCACTTATGGCGCTACTAACCCCGGGGATATCGCCAATGCTTCTATCGGACGTGCCCTCGGTCTTATCACCAAGAACGGACGGGGCATCCGCAAGCAAATCGAGGACATGGGCGTTCTCGGTAATCCCGGCAAGTATTCCTGGGTAGCCGCGGAGAACGAGGAAAACAGCCCCTGGGAGCCCTTCCACGTCGACAGCGGTTTTAAGAAGGAGGACAGTACTGTCACCCTTATGTTCCCCCAGTCCTTCCAGCAGATGATGCCCTTCGGCACCGATGATAAGGGTTTACTGGCGACCATCGTCGGCAGTGTCGTCCCCGCCCGGATGGGCTTCTTTGCGGTGCTCCTGACTCCCACCAACGCCGCGTCTCTGGCAAACAGCGGCTGGAGTAAGAAGGCTGTCAAGGACTATATAGTCGAGAACACCGTTGTCCCCAATGGCTATTACCGGAGGCTTGGCCTGGACGACAGCAAGCCCTTCGACCGGGGAAATGTCGTCATCTCTAATACTGCCAGTAAATCGGCTATTTTCGTGCCAAGTCCGCGCGACCCCGACCCCGCCCGTGTCTTTGTCTTCGGCGGTTTCGGCTCCTGGATGGGCTTTATTCAGGGCGGCCCCCCGCCGATTACGAAGAAGATAGAGCTGCCGAAGAACTGGGCGCAGCTCGTGAAAAAGTATAAGAACGTCGTGCCCACTTACGTAAGGTATTAGAAAAGGCCCTGGTTTGTTATGGGAAGTTTTCAGGTCGAGACGGTGAAGGATGAATCTGGATTTGAAAGCGGAATGGCTCGGGGACTATCATGCCGGTAGCTGTAATTCGTACGTCAAGCCTGGTTGTCCCGGGTTGTAGCGCGCTATCGAACTCAATTGTCTGACTCTTTAATTGCGGATGCCCTTCGTCAAAGTCCAGGTGGGCTCCGCCACCCCCCGCGCGGTAGGAATGACCGCTGTCGTCTGTAGCGGAGATAATCTCGGGTATCGGGCCGGGCCCCGCCAGCAGCAATCCGGCCGTTTCACTGCCGGGCTCGGGTTGGTACGTGAACTTAAAAGAATCGGGATACAGAACAAAAGAAGTCAGCCTGAATTTCACGGAGCCGACTTCTATGAGCTGGTCCATCGGCAGTTCCCGGCCTTCCGGCGGCGGCGGGTCGGTACCAACGCCGTCACCGAGAGAGATTGAAAATTCGGCTGCGGGCCCGTTGAGCTGCCAGTATGGCGGAATATTGATGGTAACCTCGGTTATATTATCCGGCAAAGGCGGGAATGAAAGCAGCCCAAGCCCGTCGACTTCAGGGCTTGAATTGCAGCGAATGGTCTGGTCCCCGTATTCGATGGTCGGAGGTCTCAATGGACCTTCACGGTAGACATCGTCAGGACCTGTGATTTGATAGAGTACCAGGATTTCCTCATCCGACAGCCGTACCAGTTTTATGGTGATACCTATGTCCTCGACCTGTACGTGTTGGTCTATCTGGATAAACCGGGTTGGTTGTAGTTGGACCGGCGCAGCACAGGAAACGCCTGTCAGGACGATAATCGTCAGGAAAGCAAAGGCGATTTTAGTCTTGGTCTGGTGTGTAATAGTTATAACTGTTTTTCCGAAATCGCTGAATTTCACGGTAATTGATTATAACATACTTCAGGGTAAAAGCATGCCCCGGATGTTAGAATACATCAAGAAATTCATGCGCCACCTCACATAAGGGGGCTCAGCCCCCTCTCCTTTTCCACTACCTTGTCATTGCGAGGAGTGTAGCGACGTGGCAATCTCCCTCGTCCTGTCATTCCAGCGCAGGCTGGAATCTATTCCCTCTCACCCCTCGCCCGTTATCTATTCCCACCCGTACCGCCCTCGTATCATTTCCGGATAGTCCGATATTATTATGACTAATTTCCTATAAATCCGGGCGTGACCGGGTACCTTTGAACTATATTAAATCGTCCTTTGTACGGGTAGAATTAAAATATAGGGTAAACAGGTAACAACGGCTCCGGATAGTGGCCGCTGGCGTTACTTCCTCCGGAGGAAGGTAGTGAATTTAAGAACATCCCTGCTGGCGCTGCTGGCTTTTGCCATGGCTACGGTCCTTCTCATACACTTCGGCTGTATCTGGATTTTCGGCAGTTTCTACATCCATGAATCGAATACATATATCCTTCTTGCAGAGACCTCGATAATATTCAGCATCCTTGCCTTTAGCTTCTACTGCTTTGTGAGAGAATTGCGTAAGACCAAGTAGCTCTTGCTGCCTATTTACGCTACGGTTAACACATTTACCCTATTTACCGGGTGGCGGACCGGATGGCGGTGCCATCGGCGGCAGCAGCGGCAGACCACCGGCCACGTATAGGGCTTGTCCCGTCACGAATGCCCCCAGTTCCGAGGCCAGGAACAGGACGACTCCGGCGATGTCCTCCGGCATGCCTACCCTCTGCAAGGGTACCTTCTTGCCCAGCATGTCAAACATCCCGTCCTGCTGGTTTTCCGGCATTTTCCCTATCGTGGAATCATAGAAATGTGTCCTGATGGGTCCGGGCAGTATGCAGTTGACGTTGATGTTGAGAGGCGCCAGCGCGGTAGCCAGGTCGTATGTAAAGCTGATGATAGCGCCTTTGGCGGTGTTGTAGTTGATTTCGTGGGCGGGAGGCTGGACAGCCCCAATCGATGAAACGCCGATAATCTTACCGTATTTGGCTTTCTTCATGTAGGGGACGACGTACTTGCAGAACAGGAAATGGCCTTTCAGGTTCAACGCCATAACCCTGTCCCAGGTCTCTTCCTCCATGTCTTCGATAGGTATGTGGGCGGCGATTGCCCCGGCGTTGTTGACCAGGATATTCGGCTCCCCCAATTCCTTGACGGTCCTGGCCACGGTCTCGCTGACCTGCTGGCCGCTGGTGACGTCGCATTTGATAGCGAGAGCTTTACCGCCTTTTCGCTTGATTTCGGCAACGGCTTCTTCGGCATCGTCAATAGCGATGTCGGCGATGGCAACGGCGCAGCCTTCTTCGGCGAATTTTTCAGCCGTGCCTCTACCCATGCCTTTGGCTCCTCCGGTTATAATGGCAACCCTGTCTTTGAGTAACATATACTCCTCCTTTTAGCTGGACTATTATTTTGTATTTATTCCCCCAGCCACCCCGCCCCTCGGTTGTTATCTATTCCCACCCTGCCGCCCTCGTATCATTTTCAGCTTAGCCCGTGAGTTTCTCCACCCCGCCCCTCGTTTTATATCTTTTCCTACCCAAACCGCCCTGTATCATCTTCGGCTTATCCCTTAGTTTTCTCATCCTATAAGAGGGGCGAAGCCCCTCAATTTATTCTCCCCCCCTCTCCTGTGAAACCTCGTCAGGAGAGGGGGGGAAAGGGGGTGAGGTAAGCAAAAATCCCCTCTCTCAAAATAACACTGGTTATTTAACCTCTAATCCGGAGTGTTCCCGACTCTCGAATATTGCGCCGTCACCGCTATATCGATGAAAAGCACTGGCTTGTTTATTTTAACGAAGTTGAGGGGTCCGTGCATCAGGCCCGCCTCAACATAGACGGATGTGGGCCGGGTAATGACGTGCTTTTCCTGCTCCTCCCCCAGTGATATTTCTATCTCCGCGTCAAAATCCCTGGCATCATTTGGATTCGCCGAGAAAAAGCTCAGGTACTGGGGGAACTCGTGCTTATGGGACTGGGTAATCATCGGGTGGGGACGAGTGACGTAAATACTGTCGACGGAAAGGTGCCCACCACCGAATTTTTCCAGGTGCCGCGTGCTCGTAACGAAGGTACCCGGTCTCTTTTCAACCTCCTTGACTACTTCTGTTGAAAAGTTTTTATTGTATTTTCCTTTGGCCATTTTCTCTCCTTCTCCGATTATTATTTTTGTACTATTGGCGGTCGTTTCATCAGCCGTGCCGGGACACCTGCTTCATCTATCGCCTTATCGTCTTCGGTAAATCCCAGGCTTTGATAGAGTCGCCGCTCTGCTTTAATCGGTTTGGCGTTGGATTTTATCACGTTGACCGTTATTTCTTTTTGATTTTCGAGCTGGTTCAGCGCCACTTCCATCAGCTTCCCGCCGATTTTCCGGAAATCCGCGTTTTTCGCCGCCTGTAAAAAGGTCACCCGGTTGTGTTTCTGTGAAAATCCGACTATTCCCAGGCATTTTTTACTCGTCCTGTCCTCGGCCAGGAATGCTTCGTTTTGCTTTATCTTGGCGTCCATGTATTCATCGAAGCCTTCGTAGAATGTGTCTATGTCCGGTATCAGCTTTTCGATTATTTCGTCCGCTTCGTGCGCCAGCGCCAGCCAGGCCGGTATGTCGCTTGGCGTTACCGCTCTTATCAGCATTAAATTCCTTTTATCCCTTAGATTGGTTTCAGTCGTGGATGTCCCTTCACCGTGTACCAGTACGTTTTCCACCCGACATTTTCCGGGGGCACCAGCCTGCGGAATCGATTATTAGCGTCAGCTTCCTCGGCAATCTCGATAAAGCCCGGCGCAACCTGCCCGTCAATAACTTTGACGATAGACTCCCAGTCGACCTCTATCGCCCCGGTGGGACAGAGCTGCTCGCAGTACCAGCAACGGTCGCACCTTTTTCTCTGGATGGGAGGTTCTTCGGACATATCGATGCTGTTCGTCGGGCAGTTATCGATACAGATGGTGCATCTGGGATAGAGGCATTTCTCCCGGTTGAATTTAAAATCAAAGCTGCGCAGGCCGGTCTGCTCCAGAAGCCTGGCATTGGGGGGTGCTGCTGTCTGTCGTCCCCTTTTTAGTTGCCAGTTGTTGCCGTGTCCCGGGTAGACCTCGTCGTACTCTCGCCCCTGCGGAAAAGAGGGGATTAATTCGGTACCGCCGGCATATATTTTAAGGCTTAGCTCCGCTATCTCCCTGCCAAAGCTCTCCGCATCCTTAAGGTCGATTTCATCCGGGTGGCCGTCCGTAAAGTATGGCTTGGGCTTCTCCGGCATGGTGACGGAGCAGTACCAGCTCTGCCACCCGACGACGGTCAGGCCTTTCTGTGTCATCATGGGCACGACCCTCGCCAGGAAACGTCCGGGGAGCAGGCCGTGGGTGCAGAAGGCGAAACCGTGCTTGCCTTCAACTGCGTTCATGGTATATTCGATGAAGTTCATAACATTTGCCGGCTCCCGCCGGTGCCAGACCGGCGCGCCCAGCCCGATTAAATCATAAGCAGCCAAGTCAGGTGTATCCACATCCTGCAATCTGGCGAGGTCACAGGGCATAATCTCATTGATGCCGTCACGGATGGCTCCGGCGATCATTCTTGTATTTCCCGTCTGTGAGTAGTAAATGACTAGAGATTTCATGATGATACTAAGGGGGATTATAGCACTGTGCTAACGCGGTTTACCACAACGGAAAGACAGCGTTTTAGTGATTTATACATTATTCTTTATGATACAGAAAGCTGCCTCCGCTAAGAAGCCACCAAGACCATAATTGGGGATCATCTGTGTATAATTTTGCCAGCAATATTTTCCCTTCATTGTAGATTTTTGTATCATATATCACTTCGCCTGGTTTAGAGAGTAAATCAGGTCGATATTCACTAACCCGTTTTATCAATGAATTAACATTGGCTTTTGCTTTTTCGGCACTATCATGGAAAAGAACAAGTGCAATATAAGTACCCTTTTCGTCTCTGGCGTAGCCCGTACCGAAAGTTAAAAACTCCAATAATTTATTTTCGCCAGGGTATACCCATTGCCCATTGGCAAGAGCTTCATCTCCAATTATGGCAGCATAGGCGCCAAACTCATGTAATGCTTTGGCGACTGACGCATATTCCTCTACGTCAGCCAGTGTAGCGGATTTCCCGAGGCTTGAATCTATCATTGATTTAATATTTTTTACACTGTCACTGACAAACAGATTATTGTTGGAAACGGCAAAAGGCATGGCACGTCCATACCGGTCCAGGTCAGGTGGAGAAAATGCATCCGCAGAATGGTTGTCAGTGCCATTAACCCAATTGTGTATAGTTATTTTCCGATAGCTTTCACTGGTGTAGCTTTCAACGGCCCAATCTGGCCAGTTATCACGATTGCTTAAAGCGTTCTCGGTAGATTCAGGCTCAAAAGTGCCTATTGCGGCGACTCGTAAATCAGGTACAGGTATTCCTAAATCAGATGTATCCCATCCCAAAATCCCAATATGCCGCCTTATGCTGTTGTTTATTTCAGCATCTATGTTTCTTATATCATATCCCAGACACTTTTTTTGTATTGGAGTTTCTTTAGCTTTACTATGAGTCATCCAATTAGTATATAGACCCCAGCCAGTGTAATATGAGCTAAAGTTCAATATAAAAGCATCTGGACTACGCGTATCACTTAACGCATCACTTGCCCCAGCCAACCTTAATAAGGCATTATTGTCTTCAATTATTTCCGGGAAATTTATACCATATTTCCCCCATAATGTTTCATAATCAATGAGAAAAAAACATCCATCTTCACTGGCTGATGCAGGGAATAGGCTAAGTAATTCCATGAACGGGTTATCATCCGCAGGAGCTTTTTCTGAACAACCGTTTAAAACAGGTACTAAAAGAATCAAGCCTGTTAAAATGAGTATGCAAAAACCTAGTTTCTTTACATTCCTCACTCTTTTTGCCCCTTATTTAATCCGGTATTATCTCCGGCAAGCCCGGCAGGGCGGTGGTCATCCAGCGGGTGGCATCCCTGCCGATGAAATACATGTCCCCAATCATGGTAAAGGGAGCTTTACCACCTTTACAACGCACCATGGGGTGTACGGCGTAGACCTCATTGGCCAGGATGGTCCACTCCATGTAGTCGCGCTCGTGGGGGCCGGCGGTAATGTACGGGGCGTCCCCGTAAGAGAGACCGACGGCATGGCCCAGCTTATCGCACTCGAACCCGAAATCGTTCACGAGGTCCTCAATCTTCTGGCCGGCATCGGTAATCTCCACGCCGGGCCGGAAATCACTCACAACCATCTTTCTCATTTCCGACCATAGCTCGAACATCTTCTTATAAACGCCTTTGGGTTCCTCCCACCAGTAGGCGCGTATCATCTGGGCGCCATAGCCCGCGTTACGCGTAAACTCAGGGGAAAAAGTGATTGGATTGGGCTTCTGGATAATGTTGGGGCCGGGACGGTAGGGATACGCCGCCTCGGGCCGACTGTGTATAAGTATAATCCTGTCGATAATATCATGAGCGTCAAGGACTTCATTGGCGGTAGCGGCGACCTGTTCTTCGGTCAGGCCGGACTTGAGATTAGTTAGAAAAGTGTAATGGGCGAGGTCGGAGATGCGGATGGCGTTCTCCATTACCGCCAGCTCCTCGGCGCTCTTGGGTCCCCTTATTTCCCCGAAGAGCCGGTGCGCTTCCACGAGTTGTACTTCAGGACATATATCTGAGAAGGTCTGGTATTCGAACACCGGCCAGAAACGGAAGCTATCGATGCCGATTTGAGTTTTTTGTAGCTTAAGGTCGATAACCAGTTTCGCCGCGTCGGCCGCCAGGTTCGCCGAGGAGCGGATATTTTCCGCCGGAAGCCAGCAGCCCTGTTTAACAAGCGTTTCACCCGTCAGGCCGGTATTGCTGGGAATGAGGAAAACCGGTTCGCCATCGGCAGGGAAAACGACCATGTTCTGCTTGTTGCCCCACACCCGCGTCAGGTAGTGGACGGGCACGCCCAGCTGGGTACCCCCGTAGACTATCAGAGCCGAAAGCCCGGCTTTTTGTAATGTCTCCCGCAGCAAACGGTAACGTCGGTCTTTTTCTTTCAGACTCAACTCCGGCATTTCTCGCCCCCTTTCTCCGGTTCACTTAACATAACTATAAAAACAATTCACGCCTATCCACCCACGAATTGTTTCCTTTAATTATTGGTCATCTTACTTTTGTGTTACCTCTATAATGCCAGCATCGGCGTCCACCTTAACCCGGTCGCCGGTCTTGATAACCTCCAGCGGGTTCCTGTCCAGTCCGGTCATCGCCGGGGCGTGTAAAAGGACGGCGGACAGGGCTACCTTGGTGGTCATATCGTTGAAAACAAGGGCTCTGGGCGCGGTGCCCAGCAGGCGCGTGGCGTGAAAAGCCATTGATGTCCCCGAGGAACCCTTGGTCCCCGGGAATACCAGCACCTTATCTTTAAAGCTCTGGCCCCTGAGCTCATGGCGCCTTTCAGTGATAATGCCTTTGGCAGCATCGATGCCGCCCCACCCCGATATGGTATCTTTGGTAACGAGAGCCTCGCCCTCGGCGCAGCCGCCGACCACTTTCCGACCGTGCAGAACGATTTTTTTCATCTGAGTTCTCCCGTCCATCTTCCGGCGATAGCCGCATCGATACAGTCCCGCTGCGAGCCGAACCAGGTCGGGAACCCGAGCATGGCGGGCATGTAGTGGGCGTGTTTGGCCGAATCGGTCGCCGCTGTTTTAACGTTTTTCGGCGAGATATGGCTGATACACGGGCAGGTATCCGTCATTAAAACGGCGCCGGCGTTTGTTATAATGTCGGTTAATCCCTCATGGTCGGCGATGGTCTTGAGCGCCCGCGGCGTAAAAATCCAGAGATTTACGTTATCGTGGACATGCCTGCCTTCCAGCAGCCGGGCGGCGTTCCAGACCTCTTCCAGCGTATAGTGGGGGCAGCCCAGCATAATAAAATCGATGTTTGGGTCGTTGGTAGAAGTTAAATTATCATAAGCCTGTTTTCTCTCCGCCTGGCCGTATTTCAGCGTCATTACGGGCTTTTTCCTGCCGAAGGCCTGTACAACGGAGTGGGCCTCCGGCGTAAAACCGACCACGTGGTACAGCTCAACGCCGCCGGAGGAAGCCGCCGCGGCGCCGTGGTGCTTGAGCCGGGCGATATTGGGGGCTTGACGAACGCCGTTTATCACGGGGACATGCTCCTGAACGATTTCCCCCACGTAGTAGCCCAGCAGCCCCCAGTCCATGACACTTTCCGGCTGGCATTCCACCTCCACCAGGTGCGTGCCCAGCCGGTTCTCATCGAGGTGATAGCCCCAGTAGGGCGTTTTGCCAGTCAGCATGGAGGCCGTGGCGCTCTCCATCCCCTCGATGTTGGTGCGGCCGCCTAGGACGGAATTGCAGTAGATAACCGCCGAGGACTCTATCCAGGCGCAGTGCTCGCCCATGACGGGCACGTTGCCGAGAAGGTAGGGGGTACAGCTGTGCATCAGCTGCATGCCGATACGGGCGCAGACTTTCTCCGAGAGGACAGCTATCTCGTGGCGTTCCGGGGAGATACCCTGAATCTGCCAGTTTTCCGGGTCCATTTCCCGTATAAGGCGGCAGGTAAAGACTCTGGCGTGGGGAATCTCGAAGGGCTCGTCGCTGTCAAGATACATGCGGGAAAGGGCGGCGTCAATTTCATTTATACTGGCCCCGGCTCTGGGTGAGGTATAAGCCCCTGCGGAAATCGAAACGCAAACGTTGTTGGTCTCGATGAGCTTTTCCGCCCCCAGCGCCTCCCCGTACTTCACCAGCAGGTCCATGTCTTTCTGATAGGCAATGCCCTCATTGCCGTTCAGCAGGGCTTTTTCTTCATCAGTGAGTTTCATGTCACTAATGCCATCCTAAAGATATTTAATCAATGTCATTCTCGGGCTTGACCCGGGAATCCGGACTCCCGGGGGGGGGGGGGGGGGGGGGGGGGGGGGG
>CAYVPT010000026.1:0-14113 GCA_964453865.1 uncultured Dehalococcoidaceae bacterium | reverse complement strand
GTTGAGGATAACCTTAACTGGATAGGCATACCCAAACCGATAACCTCCCTCCATGTTAACGCCAAAATCAGGTACCGCCACCCGGAGGCAGAAGCTACTATAATCCCCGAGGATGAAAATACGGTTTATGTAAAGTTTACCGAACCCCAGATGGCTATTACACCGGGACAGGTGGTGGTTTTCTATGACGGCGATACCATCATCGGCGGCGGGACAATATGCAGGCAGGGAAGGTGAAACATGACCTCGATAATCGCTGTCTGCCGGAGTGAGAAGAAGGGCACGAAGAAAACGCCGGTAGCCGAAATATCCATTAAAAAAGACTACGGGGTCGTCGATGACGCCCATGCCGATTGCCAGACCCACCGCCAGGTAAGCCTGCTGGCTATTGAGAGTATTGAAAAAATGCGCCATAAAGGCTTTGACCTCCGGCCGGGCGACTCCGCGGAAAACATCACCACGCAGGGTATAGACATAGCCTCACTGCCTACCAGTACCCGAATCAGACTGGGAAAAGAGGTAGTCCTGGAGATGACCCAGATAGGCAAGGAGTGCCACGCCGCCTGTGAAATCCGCAAGCAGGTCGGCGACTGTATCATGCCGCGGGAGGGCGTCTTCGCCAGAGTAATCCGCGGCGGGCATGTCAGACCGAACGACTCTATTATAATCGGCAGCGATCAAACACAGGATGGCAATGCTAGATAAAATCCTTAAAAGGGTCGAATACACCCGGGTCAACGGCGGATGTAACCAAGCCAGCGAGAGAATCGTTAAAGAGACCGCCTTTACGATTAATATCAACGGGCGGCACTACGCCACAGCCATGCTTACGGCCACGCTGGAAAAGGAGTTCGTTTTCGGGAACCTTTTCGTCCAAGGGATTATCAATAAAGCCGACGATATTGAGTCAATAACCGTCGAAAACAATACCGCCGAGGTGACGCTCACCGGAAAGAACAAACGAAATACACCTCCCCGGACAATAAACTCCGACATCAAGGTAAGCCGGGAGGATATCTTCGACTGCGTAAGGGCCATTCTAAAGTCGGATATTTTTCAGGAGACAGAAGCAGTGCATTCCGCCGGACTATTTCTAGACGGGAGAGAAACCGTGTGCATCGCCGAAGACCTGGGACGCCACCACGCCTTGGACAAGGTAATCGGCTACGGATTACTCCGTGACGTAGATTTCAGTCGAACGCTGGCTGCGTCCACGGGCCGGCAGCCGTCCGAGATGATTATAAAATGCCGTAATGCCGGCATCCCGATAATCGCTACCAAGGGCGTTCCCACCACTCTGGCGGTAGAAATGGCCGGGGAAGCAGGGATAACCATTTCCGGGCTGGTACGGGGCAGCACCATGACGGTATATTCGCATCCAGCCAGAATCGAGGGGTGCGATGAAGAGTAATAAACCAGGCCGGAGAAAATGGGTGGCGACCTCTAAAGTGATAAAATGCCGGCAACTGGCTGACGGGGAGTTTACCCGGTCCAAAACCAGCGTAATTATAGAAAAGGAACTGCCGATTTACGTCAACGGAAAACACCTGGTTACCACCTCGATAACACCGGCTATGGAGAAAGAATTCGTTATCGGCTACCTGTTCGGGCAGGGATTTATCGATAGCCTGGAAGAACTGACATCTATCGAGATAGAAGAGAACGGCGCGCAGGTGCTGCTGAAAAACAGCAGTAATATTACCGTTACCCCCGAAGTGACCAGCTACCGCATCGTCTCCGGAGGCGGCCGGGTGGCCTATGCCGGTGAAGCAGATTTACCGCAGATACGCAGTCGACGGAAAATCAGCCAGCAATTATTGTTCAAAGCGATGAATACCCTTTTCGAAACAGCCCGGATGTACCGGGAGACGGAAGGGGTCCATGCCGCCGGACTTTTCACCACGGACGGCAGCCTTATCTGTATCGTGGAGGATATCGGCCGGCACAACACTATCGATAAAGTAATCGGCTATGCCCTGTTAAACAAAATCGACTGTGGTAACACGTTTCTGGTCTCGACGGGTCGTATGTCATCGGAAATGGTCGCCAAAATCTGCCGGGCGGGAATCCCAACCGTTGCCACGAAGACCGCCGTTACCGATAAGGGACGGGAAACGGGACGAAAGCACGGCATGACCATTATCGGCTTTGTCCGGGATGCCGGCACACGTATTAATACGGACATGGAAGTCAGGATTATCAACCGGGCTGGCATGAAAATTTACACCGGTGCCGGGCGGGTACCCTGTGTTTAAAGTCGGTCATGAGGTAAAATAGAAGCAACCAGGAGAACCCGGGAAAAGGGAGTATTGGATGGGCAGCCAGCGGGACGATTCGATAGAAGAACGAATCTTGAAACTAAAGAAGGAAAGGAACGCCGTCATCCTGGTCCATAACTACCAGCGCGGCGAGGTCCAGGATATCGCCGATTTTCTAGGCGATTCTCTCGAACTCAGTCAGAAAGCGGCCAAAACCCATGCCGACGTGATAGTATTCTGCGGCGTTCACTTCATGGCGGAAACGGCCTCAATTCTCTCCCCGCAAAAAACGGTGCTGCTGCCGGATGCGAACGCCGGCTGCCCCATGGCCAACATGATTACCGACGAGCAGCTGCGACAGAAAAAGAAAGAAATACCCGGGGCCACCGTGGTCACTTATGTCAATTCCACCGCCGCCGTTAAAGCGGAGTCCGACTATTGCTGCACGTCCGCCAACGGCGTGAAGGTTGTTTCTCAGATTGATAATGAAGAGATAATCTTCGTGCCGGACCAGTACCTGGGCGACTACATCGCTCGAAAGACGGGCAAAACCATGACGCTCTGGCCGGGCTACTGCCCTACTCACGTACGCATTCTGCCCGAAGATATTATCAAACAGAAACAGGAACACCCCAAAGCCAAAGTGGTGGTGCACCCCGAATGCCAGCCGGACGTCATCGCCCTGGCCGACGAAGCCCTGAGCACCAGCGGCATCATACGCTATGCCGCCCGCGAAGATGTTCAAGAGTTGATCGTCGGCACGGAGGTAGAGATTCTGCACCGGCTCAATAAAGAGAATCCCGGGAAGAAATTCATACCGGCTTCCAGGAAAGCCGTCTGCCCCGACATGAAGAAAATCACCCTCGAAAAGATATTGGTATCGCTGGAAACGATGACGCCGGAGGTCAAAGTGCCGGAAGAAATCCGCGTCCGGGCTTTAAGAGCCGTCGAGCGTATGCTGGCGATAGTCTGAGAAAAATGCAACACCTCAATTATATTGTCGTTTTCATTACGTGCAAGGACGCCGAGGAAGCGCAAGAGATAGCGCAGACGCTGCTCAAGCGAAGGCAGGCCGCCTGTGTCAACATCCTGCCGGAGGTAAATTCCCATTTCTGGTGGCAGGGAAAGCTGGACTCTTCCCGGGAAAATCTCCTCATCGTCAAGACCAAAGAATCGCTGCTGCCGGACATTATAAAATCGGTAAAGAAAATCCACAGCTACTCGGTCCCGGAAATAATCGCCCTGCCTATCATCGGGGGTAATCAGGAGTACCTTGACTGGATAGAACACGAGGTTTCGTAGGGGGGAGGGAAATCAGGATGCTTACCGAAAAAGAGAAGGAAAGATACGACCGCCAGATAATGATATACGGGTTCGGGGAGGCGGGGCAGGAGAAGCTTAAAAAAGCCAAAGCGTTCATTGCCGGCGCCGGGGGACTCGGTTCGCCGGTAGCTATCTACCTGGCGGCCGCCGGTATCGGCACGATAAGGATTGCCGACCACGATACCGTAGAACTCAGCAATCTGAACCGTCAGGCCCTGCATTGGGAAGAAAACATCGGCGATAAAAAAGTCGATTCGGCGGCCGCAAAGCTCAGGAAGTTTAACCCGGATATAGCGATAGAAACTCTACCGGACACGATTACCGAAGCTAATGTTTCACAGCTGGTGGGCGACGCCAGTTTAATCGTCGACGCCATGGACAACCTGCCTACCCGGTATCTGCTGAACAAGACAGCCATAGAGAAAGGCATACCGTTTTTCCACGGGGCCGTTTACGGCTTCGAAGGCAGGGCGATGACCGTGATACCCGGCAAGACGGCCTGCCTGAACTGCCTCTATCACGGCGCCAAAGTGCCCCGGGAGAAATTTCCGGTTATCGGGGTAACGCCGGCGGTTATCGGCTGCATCCAGGCGACCGAGGTAATCAAATATCTCACGGGATTGGGTGAGTTACTGACTAATAGACTACTGAACTACGACGCCCTGCGGATGCAATTCAGCGAATTTAAAATCAACCGGGACCCGAAATGCGAGCATTGCGGCAAACAAGGCAGGTGAACAGACAATGAGTGTAAAGGTGGAAATGTCTTCCATTTTCGGTAGATATACCAATAACAAGCTGAGCATCAAGGTAAAAGGCAACACCACCGGCGAGTGCCTGAACGACCTGGTCAGGCAGTTCCCCGACCTAAAAAGAGTGCTGCTCGATAAGACCGGCAAACTGAGGCACGGCTACGATCTTTACGTCAACGGGGAAAGCGCCTACCCCATAGAAATGACCCGACCGGTCAAAGACGGTGACAAAATCAACGTCGTGTTCGTCATCCACGGCGGATAGTAACGCTGGAAAAAGAACCAGTCCTGATTACCGGATTATTACAGCTATATCTTCGGCCAATCGATTTCCAGTTTACAGGCGGGACAATTCTGCCTGACCGGAACCTCGGCTTTACAATGCGGGCAAACATATCTATCGCCCATTTTAACGGGTTTTTCATGCTTGTGTTCTTTCTCGTCTCGAGCCATGGCCCACCTCCCGGATTATAACAATGCTCCTACTCTTATTGTAACAGAATGAAACCGAAAAATGTAAAAGACTTTTCTCACATATGTTTTAAGGTTATGACCTCACCCCTTTATCCCCTCTCCAGCCGGATACATAGGTAATTAACCACAGATATTCATGGCTGGAGAGGGGAGTTCAGGAGAGAGGGGGCGAAGCCCCCTCTCATATACTCTCCCCCTCTTGAACATCATAGAATATCGGGGCAGAAGAATATATGTGTTCGAGAGGGGGATACAGGGGGTGAGTATGTGAATTCAACCGTAAAAAATAGTGCCCGTGAAAAATACGGGCTAGTAAAAATTATACCTTAAATTTTGTTACTGCCTCGCTCTTACCCAGTGATTTTTCTGCTCTACCCGTACCTGTTCATCGGTGGTTTTATAGCTGGTCAGGAAATTTTTTCTAAAGGCATCAAAGGTATTATCCAGGATGGCGGCTCTAATTTCTCGTACCAGGTTACTGATGAAACGCAGATTGTGCACTGTAGCCAGCCGCAGGGCTAGAAGCTCCTCGCTGCGGAACAGGTGGCTCAGGTAGGCGGTAGAAAAGTTGCGGCAGGTATAACAATCGCAGTCGGGTTCGATGGGTCCTTCCTGCTTGCTATAAGCCGCCCGGCGGATACTAATGCGTCCCTTAGCGGTAAATAAAGCGCCGTTGCGGGCTACCCGCGTGGGCAGGGCGGAATCGAAGATATCAATACCCCGCGCCACCCCCTCGACGATATCCTCCGGAGAGCCGACCCCCATAAGATAACGGGGCTTATCCTGCGGCAGGAGCGACGCCGTCTGCGCTACCAGGGACAGCGTGATATCCTTGGGCTCGCCGACGCTCAGACCACCGATGGCATACCCGGGAAAATCAAGGGCTGTCAGGTACGCTGCCGATTGCTGCCTCAATTCCGGAGACATGCCCCCCTGGACGATGGCATAAAGGGCGAGGTCTTTTCTTTTTTGAGCTTTCCGGCACCTTTCCGCCCAGCGGTGCGTCCTCTCCATGGCCTGCATAATCTTTTCCGGGCTTTCGCCGTAAGCGACGCACTCATCCAATACCATGATTATATCGGCGCCCAGGGATTCCTGGTATTGAATCGCCAGTTCGGGCGTCAGGAAATGCTCGCTGCCGTCGATATGCGAGCGGAAGGTCACACCTTCGTCGGTAATTTTACAGAAAGGCGCCAGACTGAATACCTGATAGCCGCCGCTATCGGTCAACATAGCGCCGTCCCAGGCCATGAACCGGTGCAGTCCGCCCATTTTTTCGACGATATCTATACCGGGTCGCAGGTAGAGGTGATAGGTATTGGCCAGGACCATGTTAAAGCCAATATCTTTGACTTCCCGGGGGGTTAGAGTCTTGACAGTAGCCTGGCTGCCCACCGGCAGGAACACCGGCGTTAAAATTTTCCCGTGGGGGGTAGAAAGCTCACCGGCGCGGGCGGCAATTGAGGTTTTTATAAGGCGAAAATGCTCCCGGGGCACATTCCTCTCCTTTATTATTATCCTCCCCTTGCCCTTCTCTTAGGGTGGCGGAGGCTGACTACGGGATAAGCCACTGACGATACGAGGGCGGCTAGGGTGGGAATAGATATTTAATTAATGTAACCTATCCCCCTTTGTCCCCCTTCCCTTGGGAATCTGTGAAGGGAAGGGGGATGAATTCAGGAAGAGGGGCTAATGCCCCTCTTAGACACCCCTTATTGTATTAAACGGTTGGCGACGATGGTGCGGTGTACCTCGGAACTGCCGACGTATATCTCGGTCATCTTGGCGTCCCGGTAGAGTCTTTCCACCGGCAGCGACTTCATCGTGCCGAAAGCGCCGTGAATCTGCATGGCCATACTGGTGACCTCTACCGCCACGCGGGAGGCGAAAATTTTCGCCATCGAAGCATCGTACTGTATGCTCTGGCCCTGGTCGCGGAGGAAAGCGGTGCGGTAGACCAGCCAGCGGGCGGCCTCAATCCTGGCAGCCATTTCCGCCAGCGGCTGCTGGATAGCCTGCATCCTTGATATCGGTTTGCCGCGTACCTGGCGCTGCCGGGCGTATTCGAGGGACATATCCAGGGCCGCCTGGGCGGCCGCCACTCCCTGCATCGCCACGCTCATGCGCTCGATACTGATAGCTTCCAGCAGGATATCGAATCCCTGCCCTTCTTTTCCGACTAAGTTTTCCTCCGGCACACGGACATTGTCCAGATAAACGACCGAAGTCCCCAGCCCCCGGAGTCCCATAGTCTCGCAGGGCTCACGCAGGATAAAACCCTCCGATGAAGAATCGACGATGAAAGCATTCAGGCCTGCTTCCTTTTCCCGTCGAGCGAAGAGGAGCACCACGTCCAGCGCCGGTGCCAGCGCCATGAACTGCTTCTGACCACTGATAATGAAGCCTTTGCCGCTGCGGCGGGCGATAGTTTTTATCGCCCCGGGGTCCGAGCCGGTATCCGACTCGGTAAAGCCGATGCCCCCCAGCCGGTCACCCCTCGCCAGGGGCGCCAGCAGTCGCTGTTTCTGTTCATCGTTACCGAAGCGGTAGATGCCTTCTTCAGGGACGGTATTGACCGCCATGATAGCCCCGACGGACAGCGATGCCTGACAAATCTGCTCCAGTGCCAGAACAAAGCTGACATAGCCGGCACCGGTACCGCCGAACTCCACCGGATAGGGCAATCCCTGAAAACCCCGGCTACCTATCTGCCTGGCAAGGTCCAGAGGGAACTCGTTGGTGCGGTCGATTTCCGCCGCCCGGGGCAGTACTTCCCTCACGGCAAATTCCCTGGCCATATTCTGCAGCATTTTTTCCGGCTCGGATAAATTAAAGTCCATGAATCTCTCCACATGAATTATACACGATACGCCCGGCTCAGGCTAAAATACAGGACTACTGATTAACTCCGGCTGGCAATATCCCGCTAAACGCATACAGACTATTGCGTAAGACACGAAGTTTTTTTACCTTGAAATAAAGTGAACTCTATTTTGCTTTTTGCTCTTTTAGCGCCTGTTCACGGTATTTGTGCCAGATTTGCATCATTTCTTCTTGAGATTTTCTCTCATCTGGTGAACCGCTTTCTGTAAAATATACTATTTTCTTGATTTTCAGATTATTATCCTTATCCGTTGTCAGGTGGTAATGGCAACTCGCCTGTTTGGCGGGCCAGACTCTTCCGGAAGGTTCATCCGTGAACTGTAGCTGGAATCGCACGACATTAACCATTCTTTTTAAATCGATAACGTATTCCTTCGGAGTAAGCTCCTCGTGAAGTCCGGGGTGTATCATGGTCATCAGGAGTTGCTCGCGCGAACTTGGTTCTGTAGTACCCGCCATATTATACGGCCAGAACTCAAGGTCCGCGGTAAAATATTTTTCCATATTGGGGACCGTTTCCAGGGGCCCGGCGCTCCTGTTGAAGTCATCATAATAAGCATCAAACCACTTCGTGATATTTTCATACGTCCATTCCATGTACATTGCCTCCATTTTTTGTCTAGTCTGTTCTATGATTTTATTGAACAAAGCCAAACGTGTTTCCATCATTATATCAATTGATTTCCTTCAATGTCGAACAAAAATAAAAATAAGTACTATTTACATCTGGCTGATTTTACATACTCACCCCCTTTATCCCCTTCAGGGAGAACCTCAGGGTGAACCCCTCTCGAACAGTTGTATTCTTTTAGATCGAATTTCTATGATGTTCAAGAGGGGGAGGTAAGAGAAAGAGGGGCTTCACCCCTCTTAAACACCTCGGAATTATTTGGAGGGGGAGAGTATACGAGAGGGGGCTTCGCCTCCTCTCTCCTGAACTCCCCTCTCCAGCCATAAATATCTTTGGTTTCTTATCAGTGTCTCCGGCTGGAGAGGAGTCAGGGGTGAGGCTTGAACTCATCAACCAAATACAAACGGAACCTAAAAAACGCATTACGCTCCACCCACAATTAATCGCGTTAGTTAAGTACAATCTTCTTGAAAGTAACCGTACTGCCTTGAAAATTTCCGACTGCAATGGTATATTTCTGTAGCTATGTGTTTGGAGGCTGCCCTGGCACTTTACAAGAGGATAATCACCAAATAATGTCAAAAAAGCGTACCTTCTACCGAATACTACTATTTTTAACCCTACTGATTATACTTGTTCCCGGTATTTCAGCCTGCGGACAGAAATCACCCGAGCCAAAATCCGTCCAGCCGGCGAGTGAACCCACCGGGGAGATAGCCTCTACCCCGCTTACGGTACTATCTATCGTCGGGGGGGACGTACTCGTTATGAAACCCGGGGGCCAGTGGACCAGAGGAGAGGCGGGTATGACTCTGGAGGTAAACGACAGAATCAAGACCGAAACCGGCAGTCAAGCAACCATCACCTTCTTTGAAGGGAGTACCGTTGAACTTGACGGGGATACCGAAATCACCCTGGCGGAACTGGACATGGCCGGAACCGCCAGTACCATCAGGCTTAAACAGGATGTGGGTAAGACGATAAGCCGGGTAAAGAAACTTATCGACCCCGCGTCACGTTACGAAGTCGAGACCGCCGCCGCGTTAGCCGCCGTTCGCGGCACCACCATGTCGGTCGACGTTGACGAGGACGGTGTTACCATAGTTGGTAATATCGAAGGTCTGGTCAGCGTCATCGCCCGGGGAGTCGAGGTCGAGCTACCGCAAGGCACCCGCAGCACAATCGTTCCCGGGGAGTCGCCCGGTCAACCTCAGCCGGAGACTCCTCCGCTGACTTCAAGCGCTCCGGCCCGTACTCCCACTCCGGAACCCGAGCCGACACCGAGTATAACGCCCACCCCCGATATAGTCAGGATAAATATCAATAAAACGTGTAATCGCCAGACGGCCTTTCCGGGCGATATTCTAACCTATACATACACGGCAGGCAATGCGGGCGATGTACCTTTATCGGATATTTCGGTGACGGACGATAAAGCCGGGCCGGCCGTTTACGTGGGCGGCGATACCAACACGGACAATTTACTGGATATAAATGAAACCTGGATATTCAGCGCCGATTACGTCATCCAAGCGGGAGAAATCGGTCAACTGAAAAATACCGCCCTCGCTTCCGGGACCGGACCTGATAACCTCAAGGCAACAGCCTCGACTACGGCCATAGTAAACGTTTCCGATATAATCGTAAAGATAACCAATCTCCAGGAAGGCGAGACCGTTACCAGGACCATTGAAGTATCCGGCACCGTCAACGACCCATCGATAACTCAAGGTGTTTTAACGGTCAACGATAAAAGCAGTGATATAACTATCACCGACGGTCAGTTCACCAGCACGGTCAGCCTTGATGACGGCGTCAACAACATCACGGTCACGGTTACCAAGGCCGGGGGGATTACCGCCAGCGCCTCGGTAGAACTGGAACCGGTAGAGCAACCCTGACCTCATAAGTACCGAACGTATTATCCGGCGTTTTACGCAATCCCGGGACGAAGATCCCGGGTTTTCAACAACTGTATCTCCAATATTTGTTTTTATACGCGGCTCGTATTAATATATGGTCAGTGAAGACGCACTTAAAAGGACTACTGGCCAACCGGCAGAAACGTTACGTTGATGATACCAACCGCGTACCGTCGGCGGTCCTCATCCCGCTTTACCGAAGGGAAGGACAATGCCATATCGTCTTTATCAAGCGTACGCAGACTGTCAAAGAGCACAAGGGACAGATATCCTTCCCCGGCGGCAGCCGTGAAAACAGCGATAGTACCCTGCTGGATACAGCTCTACGGGAGAGCCAGGAGGAAATAGGACTAAGTCCCGAAGATATCGAGGTTGTCGGCGAGCTTGATGACGAGATAACGACCACTTCTAACTATATCGTCACTCCTTTTGTCGCCGTAATACCCTGGCCCTACCGTTTTACCATGAATCCAGCCGAGGTTGATGAGATACTGGAAGTCCCCGTAGCGGCGCTTATGTCCGAGAACTGTATGAAACCGGATATCGAGACCATCGACGGTGGTATCGTGGTAGACTCTTATAACTATGATTACAACGGAAGGCTAATCTGGGGGGCTACCGCCCGGATACTGCACAAATTCCTGGGTATCTATAATCAGGCAGTACCGGATATAGAGTCAACGGACTAAACAAGATGTCTGTGGGGATAATGTCTATAACTTCAAGCAGCTTCAGCTAACGATAACGCAGTCTTTAAAGATGATGTTCTTGCCGTAGCCGTCGTATTTACCCTGGATAATGACTTCCTGTCCCTCATTGAGACGGTGCATCTCGGCAACTACTTCTTTACCGAAAGTACACCTGACCGGCCACAACAGCTTTTTCTGAGCGCCCCTCAGGACGAGGTAGCGAACATCAATATGGTCCCGGATAAATATCTTCTCGATTACGCCCTGTATCTTCATGGTCTTATCGGTCAGGGCGGTATTGGATGCTATTTTATTCTCCCGGAATAGAGCATCCAGTCCGTCAACGGTAAGCAGCTGACCATCCGTGAGAGTCTCAATCTTCGGTACGGCAATCGGGGCTGGTTCCGGGGTTGATGCCGCTGCCGGCTCCGGCGCGGGTGGAGGAGTTATCATCGGCTCCGTCGTAGCGGCAGGCGGGGGCGTTATCATCGGTTCCGTCGCAGCGGCGGGCGGGGGAGTTATCATCGGTTCCGGCGCCGGTTCAGCTTCCGGCGTCGGTTCCGCTGCCGTCTCAGCCTTTTTTCTGGACTTCTTCTTTGCTTTAGGGGCAGCCTTCGTTTTTCGTTTTCTGGCAGTCTTCTTCGTCGCCGCAGGCAGCGCCTCAGGTTGAGGTTCTGGCTCTGGTTCGGCTAATAACTCCGGCTCAGGTTCAGTTTCCGGCTCGGGTGCGGAAGGTGTTTCCGGTTCGATAACGGGTCTTTCGGATATCTCCGGCTGGTAGGTTGGTTCTGGAGCCGTTTCCGTCTCCGTTTCAAAATCCGGGGTATACTCGGTAAGCGGTTCTTCCGGGGGTGCCGGTCTCGCGGTAATATTTCTCTCTTCCTGAAGCTCCTTATAGGTCTTGTCTATCTTCTTGTAAGACTTGGACAATAGCGGGTAACCGCACCATTGACAGGCCCAATCCAGAGTCCGGAGAGTTTTTCGGCCACAATTAGGACAAGACGGCATAGAAATTCCTCTCTCATAGATTACCGTGATAACGTGAACTTGTCAACTATATAGTATGTTTCTATTACTAAATTTTTTTTGCTTTTTTATAAAACGAATAAAATATTACGTGTGTACCTTAATATCATATTATTAACTTTCTTTATCTACTCTTGACAATATAGCTGAAAAGAGTGTATAATGTATCTATAAATAACGGAGTTAAGCTATGGCCGGAAAAAATTACTACGATACACTGGGCATAAAAAAAGGTGCCAGCGATAAGGAAATAAAGCAGGCATACCGCCGGCTGGCGCGTAAGTATCACCCTGATGTCAATCCCAATGATAAGTCCGCCGAGTCAAAATTCAAGGAAATAAACGCCGCTTTCGAGGTACTTTCGGACAGCGACAAGCGAAAGAAGTACGATAAGTACGGCGATAAGTGGCAGTACGCCGACCAGTTTGAACAGGCGCAGCAACAGCAGGCCCGGTACCAGGGTTTCTCACCGGGCGGCGGCGCCAGCTACCAGTTCAGTGGTGATGTCGACGGTCTGGACAGTGTCTTCGAGGAACTGTTCGGCGGCGGACGCACACGCGGATTTTACCGGCGCTCCCAGCCGAGACGCGGTCGGGACATGGAAACGCCTATCGAGGTAACCCTTGAAGAAGCTTTCCACGGCACCAACCGCACCATCAGCCTCCAAATGAATGAGCCCTGTACCACCTGCCACGGCAGCGGGCGGATTCAGAATCTCCCCTGCTCGGTATGCCGCGGCGCCGGAGTGGTGGCTAATATCAAGCGCATCGAGGTGAAAATACCTGCAGGAGTCGCCACCGGCTCACGGGTACGCATCGCCGGGAAGGGACAACCCGGACAGGGCGGCAGCGGCGACCTCTATCTGAAAATCACCGTAAGACCCCACCAGGCGATGGAACGCCGCGGCGACAACCTGCATGTTGATGTACCGGTACCCCTGGCGGTCGCTGTACTGGGGGGTGAAGTCCAGGTACCGACGCCGAAAGGCAAGCTGGCGTTAAAAATCCCGGCGGAGACACAGAATGGAAAAGTCTTCCGTCTGACCGGCCAGGGCATGCCCCATCTCGGCGAGTCCATCCGGGGCGACATCCTGGCTAAAGTAAACGTGGTACTGCCCACGAAATTATCGGATAAAGAAAAGGAATTATTCAGGCAACTCAGCGAAACCCGACCCGCCTGATGAGAAGTCGAGGTGACTATGAGCGAAGGTAACTATAATAACGAACCCCGCTACGTAATCAGCGTAGCGGCCAGAATGCTGGAAATACAGACCCACACCCTGCGCTACTATGAAAAGGTAGGCATCATCGAGCCGCGCCGCTCGCGGGGAAATATCCGGCTGTACTCGGATAGAGACATCGCCATACTCAAGAGGGTCAAATCCCTGGTGGACGACATGGGTATCAACCTTCCGGGAGTGGAAGTGATTTTACGCATGGTACAACAGGTAACCGAACTGCAAAACGAACTGGAACAGGCGCAGCAGGAAATAAGAAGACTGCGTGGAGGTAAACAATGAGACAGGAAAGATTTACGGAACAGGCACAGGAAGCGATACAGGCATCCCAGCAGATGGCGATGCAGTCCAAGCACAACCAGTGGGATGTGGAACATATTCTGCTGTCCCTGCTAATACAGAGGCAGGGGCTGGTGGGAGAAATACTCAAGGAACTCAAAGTGGATGGGGATGCGGTAAGGGACCGGGTGAAAGATGTACTGGATAACACGCCCAAGGCGGCTTCCCAGGGTCTGCAGATTTACGCCACTCCCCGTATCGCCCAGCTGATGCAAAGAGCCGACGAAGAGGCGAACCGGCTCAAGGATGAATTCATTAGCACCGAGCACCTGCTTATCGCTATGGTGAGTGATGACAAGGGTGAAGCCGCTAATATCCTTCATAACGCCGGTGTCACTCAGGAAAAGGTATACGACGCCCTGAAAAAGCTTCGCGGCAGCCACCGCGTGGACGACGCCCGCGCCGAGAGCAAGTACCGCTCGCTGCAAAAATACGGGCGCGACCTGACCGAATTCGCCCGTGAGGGTAAACTCGATCCGGTTATCGGACGTGACGAGGAAATCAAGCGGGTCATGCAGATACTAACCCGCCGCACCAAGAACAATCCGGTCATCGTCGGTGATGCCGGGGTCGGCAAGA
>CAYVPT010000025.1:0-14299 GCA_964453865.1 uncultured Dehalococcoidaceae bacterium | reverse complement strand
AATACAATAAAATTTATACCGTTTTCCTCCTTTACTTAAATATTATATTAATATAACACGACACCAGTTATAGCGGTTCCGGACCGATTGGGAGAGATACCTTAAACGGGATTAACGGGGAAAAGTATAAAATATCCCGGCGTTTCACTCTTAAAGCCGGGGCAGTAGAAGCGATGTTTAGGAGGTTCTTACGTTAAATGGCCAAGTTACTCTATAAACTATATCGTATATTCAGTTTTACCCAGTGCTTTATGTTTATCGCCAGTGGCGCCGGCAGGGAATACGGAATAGGACCTATAAAAAGACTATTAATCACGATAAAAATCCTGCGGGAACATAAAAAATACAATCCGCTATCAACCTTTCAGCAGCATCTGCTGCTGATCGAAGAAATATTGAGCGTACCCAAATCAGTCAAAGGTGATGTGGTGGAGTGCGGTTGTTTTGACGGCTCCACGACGGTATCCATGTCAATAGCCTGCGCCATGACGAACCGGAGGTTACTCGTCTGCGATTCCTTCGAGGGAATACCCGCGCCAAAAGATGAGGAGAAATACACAATACACTGTGCTTCTACCGATTATTATTTCTGGGAGAAGGGGGAGTTCAGCAGTCACGGAGGTCTCGATGCGGTAAAAAGGAACGTGGAGAAATCGGGCGATATCAAGTCCTGCGTCTTCGTGAAAGGCTACTTCAAAGATACCCTGAAAGACCTCGATACCGACTCAGTCGTGCTCGCCTTCGAAGACGCCGACTTGGTAAGCTCGGTAGAGGACTGTATACGATATCTCTGGCAGAAGCTGCAGATGGGCTGTAAATTCTACTGTCATGAGCCATTGTCCATCGACGTGGTCTCATTATTCTATAATAGAAACTGGTGGCGAGAAAATATGGATTGCAATCCTCCCGGTTTCTATGGCTCGGGGCGAGGCGTGATGGTCCGCTTCCGCTATTATCCGGGTATCGGCTATGCCAAGAAATTCGATGTGGAAAGAATCAGGCAAGAAGGTAACAAAAGAGTCCACGCCGGTTCGCGTGGTTTCGAAGACCTGTAATCGGATGATGAATAGCAAAGGCTATTCTAACCATAATACAATAAAATTTATACCGTTTTCCTCCTTTGCTTTAATAATATATTAATATATGAAACTAGGATTTTTATCAAAATCAAGAGGAACCAGGGGCTTAATCTTCAGGATTTTTACCGTTCTATGCCGCTTCGGCATCTCTCCGAAGAGATTTGAAAGACGTCTGAAGAAATACTACGAGATAACCCACCGGGCAGGCTACCTGCCGACTTTTGCCATAACGGCAGTAGTCCTGGAAAGACATCCCGACTATATCGAGGAATTAAACCGTCAAGGTGTTGAGTTTGCCGTCCACGGTTACGTACACATCGACTACAAAATGTGTGCCAGAGAAAAAAAGGAAACTCACTTTAAAAAAGCGATAGAAGTTTTTAATAGATGCGGGATACCTTTTGTGGGTTTTCGGGCCCCTTTTCTCCGCGTAAACAAAGATACAAAGCCGATATTAAATAAGTTAGGTTTTCTCTACCACAGCAGCCGCGTTTTGTTCTGGCCGGTAATTGACCTGAGCATTTTTTCAACATATGCTAGAAATAGCTGTTGCCACCTGATGGAATTCTGCACGCCGCTAGATGCTGACAAATACCTTTCTTTACCAAAGAAAGAAAACGGCCTGATTGAGATTCCGGTTTCACTGCCGGATGATGAAACTATTATCGAACGATTAGGTATTACCGATGAAATGCAAATTTGTGAAATCTGGCTGGAGATACTGCGAAAGATATACAGCCGCGGTGAGTTATTTATCCTGTCGCTGCACCCCGAAAGAATCGACTACTGCGAGACCGCTTTGCTGGAGATACTGCGGAAATCCAGGGAACTCAAACCACAATTATGGGTGGCTACTTTAAAAGAAATCGCCGAGTGGTGGAAAGAAAAAATTAACTTTAATATTGAAATGCGTCCCCTGGGCGAAGGTAAATATCAGGTCCGGGCGTCGTGCTCCGACAGAGCGACGGTGCTGGTGAGAAACGCCAGGGTGGATGTACCGGCACATGAATGGATGGACGGGTATTTGACCATCGATAAGAGAAATTTCATATTGGAAAGTGAAAAACGCCCGGTTATCGGTGTGGGAGCTAAAACTTCCCCAGCGGCGATCGCCTTTCTGAAAAGCGAAGGCTATATCGTTGAAGAGGGCGGTAATCCCGATGATTACGGGATATACCTCGATAATCTGAAGCAATTTAATGACACCGACGAGAAGCCCCTTTCACAGAAAATCGAAGCTTACTCCGACGCTCCTTTACTCAGATACTGGCGGTGGCCGTATAAATCCAGAAGCGCTTTATCCGTGACAGGGGACATCGATTCAATAACACTCTCCGATTTTGTCTTCAGAATCATCGAAAACTGGCGTAAAAATTGTTGATATTATCCTGATTCAGACACGCCGCAACAGCGTATTAGCGGGAGAGGCATGGCTTGGAATTTTCAGACCTGGTGAAACAAAGACGAAGTATCAGAAGATATCAGTCCACTTCGGTAGCCGAGTCTGATATCGAGGCTGTTGTAGAAGCGGCGCGGCTGGCTCCTTCCTGGGGGAATCGCCAGTGCTGGCGGTACATCGTAGTCACCGACCCCACCGTCAAAGAGAAACTTTCCGCAGCCGCCAACCAGAAATGGCTCATCGACGCACCGGTTTTTATTGCAGCCTGCGCCGACCCTGATGCCTCCGGTCACAAACCCGGCCTGGACTACTTTATGCTGGACACGGGTATTTCCTTTGAGCACCTGATCCTGGCGGCTACCGAGCGAGGTCTGGGTACCTGCTGGATAGGGGCATTCGACGAAGACCAGGCCAAAGAAGCCATGGGAGTGCCCGAAGGCATACGCGTCGTGGCCTTCACTCCTTTAGGGTATCCCGCCGAGAAAAAAGGAGAGGTATCCGGGCGAAAGTCTCTCCAGGAAATCTGCTTTCACGATAAATACAGCCCGGCGGTGGAAATCAACGGTCAACGAAGAACTATTGCCAACGCCGTTAAGAAGCTGTACTACAGGGGCAGGAATTTCGGCAGGAAACTGCGGAACCGATTAGCGTTCTAATAAAGATTCACCCGGCTACAGAGATATCTCCTTGCACGCGTGTTTTTCAAGAAAATTCCATCTTTTACGGAAACTTGTGATATCAGAATTGGCCTTAATCGAGGATATCTCGGCGAGTGTCAGCGTAAATGCCGGTCAGGCTATTCTGTCCAGCGGCAGGGAGAACCTGAAAACGCCGCCGCCCCCGGACCCGTTGCCGGCCCAGATATTCCCACCGTGAGCTTCTATGATGAGCCGGCAGATATATAGGCCGAGGCCGGCTCCTGGAGTGGAGCGTATCAACTTGTTATCCACGCGGTAGAAACGTTCGAATATTTGTTCCAGTTCTTCTTCCGGTATGCCGACACCGGTATCAACGATACTTACAACAAAGCAGGGTAATTTCACCTGAGGAGTCTCCCCGTACAATTCCGAGAGCTGCTCCTCGTTATTAACCGTTCGGATTTCAACTTCAATATCGCCGCCCTGCGGCGAATATTTGACGGCATTACCCAGGAGATTACTGAGTACCTGCTCAATCTTTTCCGGGTCAGCTTTTACCAGCGGCAGGTGAAGCGATGGGATTATCTTGATGACATGCTTGGAGGTCTGGCACTGTACCTCAAAGACAATCTGCTTGAGTAATTCAACAAGCGAAATGCGGCGGGTAATCAGGGAGTCGGTCTCCTCAAGCCGGGTAATATCACGCAGGTTTTCCAGTAAACGAATTACCCTGTTGCTGGCCGATTCGATACCCTGAAGGTATTGCTTCTTCTGGTCCTTATTAATGGCAGAATCGAGCTCGAGTAAAGTGGAGACATATCCCTTGATGACAGTGAGAGGGGAAAGAATTTCATGCCATAATACGGATATCTCATCCGGTCTAGCTTTCTTTTCTGGCGCATGGGTAGCGGTATATGTAACGGGAAGCCCGTCCTTATCTGCATATACCTGAGGAACGCCGGCACTGGCATCACCCACGCCGGTGAGTAACTGGTGGACATGAGCTTTTTCAGCTTTATGCGCCGTATCGCCAGAGTCAGAAAAAGGGCCATGTGAAATGGACACGTTATCCTCCAAGTTTAGACGTTTCTTCGGTTTGCTGAGCGAAGTGGTATCCCACGCCGCGCTCGGTGAGTATCAACGTAGGATTACGCGGGTCTTTCTCAATCTTTTGACGTAGATATCTGATATACAATTTTACAAAGGATTTATCCCCGATATAGTTGGGGCCCCAGGCTTTTTCCAGTAACTGCTCATGGGTTACAATCCAGCCGCGGTTCTTAATCAGGCAGGATAATATCTTATACTCGATTGGAGAAAGCTTGACTCTTTCACCCCTGACCCAAACCTGGCGGCTTCGCCATTCTATCTCGATTTCTCCATCACGGAAGCTGCTGGGCTCTTCTTGAGCCGTGTTGGTACCAGCTCTTCGTAAGACTGCCTGTACTCTGGCTATTAATTCATGGAAGTCAACCGGTTTGGTAATATAATCGTCAGCACCGACGACAAAACCCTTAAGCCGGTCGGCTTTTTGACCGTTTACAGTGACCATCAGTACCGGGATATCACTCATATCACGGATCCGGCGGCAAAGCTCCCAACCATCCATCTTGGGGATATTAGCATCCAGAAGAACGAGATTAGGGCGTCCGCTGAAAACGCGGCGCATCCCCTCAGCTCCGTCTTGAGCGGTTAAAACTTCATACCCGGCATTCTTCAGCCACATCTGTGTCAGGTTGGAAAACTCAACATCGTCTTCAACCAGTAATATCTTGCCTCTCGACATTTCAACCTCTTTCCCTATGGAGGGTAACCATGGTCTGGAAAAACCGACAAAAACCCTGCATATTTCAATGTTATTTAGATTTCAGGACTCTTTAGTTGGTCCAGATAATTCCGTGATTAGTAGCTATACCCAGCATATTATGCCCCCTAGTAAAAGTCAATATGACTATTCCTACCTTTTCCCACCAATATCATACTTTAGTACTAGTTCATTTGGTACTATTACCGTGATATAGCGCCATCATTCTAGAATACTATCCGATAAATAGTCAAGTTTAAAGACAAGCTATCCTAACCATTTTTTTACCGAGTTCTAACCCAATTCTAACCAAAAATAAGAAATCACCGGTATGTCAGTTAGAAATTCCTCTAACAATGGCCGGTTTCTTCGCTATTTGAAACCTGCCTGCCGATTAAAACAGCCTGCCGGTTGTCAAAAAAAGTATGATTTCTTACGTATGAAACAGCTTGAACTTCGGATATTCTAACCATTTTCCGACTTTCTCCAACACTGTTCTAACTGCGCAATACTATGATGATGGTGGTCGAACAGTGCTATTCAACAGGTATTACTCGTAAAGGATGTGATTATGGTCGGACGAGGCATCACAACCCGAAAAGCAGGAAAGGTCCTTGTTATTAATGCTGACCCGGAGATAATCAACATCCTGGAAATAAATCTGGCACATGCCAACCTGGAAATAGTTTCCGCCCGAAGCGGTTCGGAAGCACTGAGAAAAATACAGGAAGATAAAACAGACATTATTATTCTCGATCCGGCTCTGCCGGACATGGAAGGCGCCGAGATATACCGCAAAATAACAGGCTCGTACCTGACCAACCACATACACATACCGATAATCCTGCTCAGCGCCAGGCTTCCCAGAAAGAACAGAATTGCCAGAGCCGAGGATATTCCTATTTACCATATCACCAAGCCCTTCAATCCAAAAGAAGTGGTAGCTTTAGTCCAGGGATACCTGATGCATAAAGAGCGGATGGTACGTATTAATCCGCTGACGGGACTGCCGAACCGCCTCCAGATAAGTAAAGAGATAGACAGGTTACTCCGGCAAAAGAAAACTTTCAGTGTCGTTTATATTGCGTTTCATGACCTTAAAGCAATAAATAAGGTACACGGCTATGCTCTGGGCGACCGTCTGGTACAGCTCCTGGCAGATATCGTGTCCGAAACGGTACGTTTATCCGGCAATGCCGAGGACCTGGCGGGGTATTACGGAGGGGATAAATTTGTTGTTATCAGCACACCCTGGAAAGCCAGGGCTTTATGCCGGAAGATTATCGCCGATTTTAACAAGCGTATCAAGGTATTGTGCCACGAAGAGAACCTCAAAATGGGCCAGCCTACACACGAAAAGTCGTCCGTCGGCAGGGAACAGGCTCCCGTTATGAGCATTCACCTGGCCGTCGTAACCAACCGGCAACGCTCTTACCGTAATTCCCTCGAGGTTACTGAAGTTGCTTCGGAACAGATTGAATATTTGAAACGCTCTAAGGAGAGCAACTGCTATTTCGACCTGAAAGTAAGTGGCATCGAGCCGTTTTTAACATCAACCAGCCGGGAGCCGCTGACGGCTCAGAAAGAAGACCTGAAAACGATACAGGGATTACTGACCTGGTTTGATTTTCTTATCAGCGAGGTAAACACTCCCATAAATGTCATCAAGGACTGCCTGCATTCATTGAAGTCTACTAATAGAGAAAACCTGAGCCAGGAGCAGCTAAACCACCTGGACACACTGCACAACCATCATAACAAGTTATCCCGAATCGTCGAGGGTATTACCAGTCTAACCAGGTCTCACGATGGCGATAATGGGGCTTACTTCGATGAAGTTGATGTCGTGAGCGTTCTTGACTGGGTGATAAAGCAGGTAAGTGACCTAGCCGAACAAAAAGAAATCAAGGTTGACATCGAAGTAGCGGGAGACATCGGCCGAATCATGCGGGATAAAAAGAGCCTGACCCAGAGCCTGTTGTATACCGTAAGAAGCGCCATTTTATCTTCTCCGCCCGGCAGCAATTTGCACATACGCGTAGCCGAAAAAATAGAGGAGCATATCCACATAGAAATCAATAATCCGGGACATCGCCTGTCAACCAGGGAATTGAATAACCTCTTCAAGCCGCGGTCCGGTTCTTCACGGAAAAAAGAAACGCCGATAAACGAACTGCATCCTGCCCGGATACTGGTACGGGGCATGGGTGGGGAACTGGAGGCCATCAGTGAGAAAGACCGCGGAGTAACCTACCGTATAAAAATTCCTAAAAAGTGGCGGAGTTGGATGCAGGAGGTCGATACCCTGCAGCTGGCGATGGAGATAAGCCGAAAAGAAGCCCGGGACATCGTCAGAAATATGCACCAGACAATATCATCCCTCGAGGAACAGGTACCGCCTGTAATCAAAGACAGTGTTGAGAAGCTGAGCGGTAAAGTCCAGGAAATGGGAGTACTCTGCAACCGGTCTTTATTCCTCGCCGATGACCTGAGTAACCGGCTTGAATCTCAACAGGACTGGTTATTACAGCAGGAAATGGAGCAACTTACCACATTAGAGGCAATATTAATCCCCTGTCGGGAAATTACAGAAGCCATACATCCGGCAAATATATTCGGACTGGATAGTGCCAGAAGGGTGGCAAAATACTCACTAACTTTAGCGGGGGAATTCAAAATTCCCGAGAACGGCCGTCAGGTGCTCCACTATGCCGCTCTATTTAAAGACCTGGGACTGGCGCTATCACCCAATGAGATGATGGCACAAATGCTGGTGCCTACTCTGGAAGAAGCGACGACTATTAAGGAACACTGCGATCTGATATGGAAGGCGCTGTCCACGATAAGATCCCTGACACCTGCTCTGGACCTCGTTGTTTACCGATACGAAAGGTATGACGGCAAAGGTGGGCGCTTCGGGGCTAAAGAAAGCGATATCCCCCTGGGGGCAAGAATCCTGGCGGTTGCCGACGCCTTTGACTTTATGACCTCAGGCCGTTCACCGCAGGGTAAATTAAGCCAGAAACATGCCATGGAGAAAATAGTGGAAGATTCAGGGCTGCGTTTCGACCCGCATGTGGTCAGTGCCTTTTTGATGCTCTGGAAGAGGAAGGGACTGGAATCAGCTGTCAGTGAAAATTAAAAGGCGATAAGTAAAAAGAGGAACATTCTAACCGGTTCCTAACCTGTATCGTACTTTTTATTAACTCGCACAAATTACAATTTAATAAATTACACCGAGGTAAAAAGGATAATGAAGAATATTACGGTTATTGGAGCGGGATACGTTGGCCTGGTGTCTGCGGCATGTTTTGCGGAACTCGGTCATAAAGTAACCCTGCTGGAAATAGACAAAGAGAAGATAAAAGCACTATCAAATGGGGAACTCCCTATAAGTGAACCCAGTTTACCCGAACTCTGGCGACGCAACCAGGCAGAAGGAAGGCTGCACATTACCGACCGCTATATTGACGGTCTGCTGGACGCCGAATTTGCTTTTATCGCCGTAGGGACGCCGTCAGCCAGTAATGGCAAGCCCGATCTAAAATGGGTACGGCTGGCAGCCAAGAATCTCGCCGAAGCCGCCAGCGGTCCGCTGACCGTGGTTATCAAGAGCACGGTACCGGTTGGAACCGCGGAAATGGTCGAGAACATTATCACCAGCAACTGCCGTAACGGATATAAGTTTTCCATAGTATCTAATCCTGAATTCCTGAGAGAGGGTGCGGCGGTCTTCGATTTTATGAATCCAAGTCGGGTCGTCGTAGGGTCCGCCGATTCCAGTGCCGCTGACGCAGTGGCCGAATTATATAAACCCCTGGATTTCCCTCTGGTCAAATGTGACAACAAGACGGCGGAAATGTCAAAGTATGCTTCCAATGTATTTCTCGCCACTAGAATCAGCTTTATGAACGAGATGGCAATACTCTGCGAAGAGTACGGTGTCGACGTCGTCAAAGTAGCTGAAATAATGGGGATGGACCCGCGCTTTGGCAAGGACTATTTAAACGCCGGACTGGGATGGGGAGGCAGTTGTCTACCCAAGGACGTCCGGGGCCTTATTCATATGGCTAAAAACCGCAGCATTCCCCTCAGGCTGGTACGAGCCGTACAGCAGATAAACCAGCAACAGCCGAGGGTAGTCATGACAATGCTCAGGAGGCTACTGGGCTCTCTGAGTGGCAAGACCATCGGCATACTCGGATTGTCCTTTAAGCCCGAATCCGACGATATGCGGGAGGCACGTTCTCTAGCCGTTATTTCGCTCCTCGATGACGAAGGATGCCGGATAAAAGCCTATGACCCGATGGCCATGGAGTCAGCCGCGAAATTAATGCGCAGCGTTACCTATTGTAATGATGCTTATGATGTTGCCAGGGATGCCGATGCCCTGGTACTCGTTACCGAATGGGCGGAATTCAGAGAGCTTGATATGCCTTTGCTGGCTTCCCTGATGAAACAACCCATCATGGTTGACGGCCGTAACCTGTTTGACCCGGAGAAAATGAGCCAGGCCGGTTTCACCTATGAAGGAATAGGACGCAGCAGTACGTCGATGAGAATTATAAAAAGCGGAGTGATATTTTAACAACAAGTTCTATCCTAATCCTAACCTGCGTTTCACCGAATCCTAACCCCCATAGAATAGGATAATAATAGAGAAAAAATGCAGAAGATAAACAATAAACAGGAGGTCAAACCGATAAACGCAGTAAACTCAATCGAGAGTGTAAAAGAATTGACGCCCGTCGCAGAGACGGGAGATAAAGCTGGAATAGGGCGTTTATTTAACTACCAATGGTGGAAGGATATAGCTGACCGACTACTGGCGTTCGCGAGCCTCATTATTCTATCGCCTCTCCTGCTACTCATTGCCATATTAATAAGACTTGACTCACCGGGAAATGCAATATTCAGCCATGAACGCGTGGGAAAGGGCGGACGCAAATTCCTTTTCTATAAATTCCGTAGCATGTATTCAGACCACGATGATAGCGAATATTATAAAAACATCGAGCTATACGTCAAGGAAAACGTCATTACCCCGCCGAGCAAAAACGGAGAGGGCAACGCTAACAATCATGACCCTCGTGTTACCAGAATGGGTCGTGTACTCCGCAAGACCAACCTCGATGAGCTGCCCCAGTTCTTCAATATATTAAAAGGGGATATGTCCTTCGTCGGTCCCCGGCCGATGATTCCGTTTGTGGTAAAAATGTACAACGACCATCATAAAAAAAGCTTCAGTGTCAAACCCGGATTAACCGGATTATGGCAGGCATCCGGGCGTAAAGGGCTTTCTTTTGAGGATATGATACGACTTGATCTCGATTATATTTCCAGGCAGTCGTTACTTTTGGATATAAAAATTGTTTTACTCACCGTCCGAGCCGTTCTCCGAGGGGAAGGTAGTTGACGGTATGAGAAGGGAGAGCAAAATGGTTAATATAGGCGTTATAGGTTGCGGTTACTGGGGGCCGAAGCATATCAGGGTATGCCAGGAGTTAAAAGAGGCTAACCTGATAACGGTCTGCGATGTCGATAAGAAGAAACTGGAGCAGGTCCGCACCCAGTATCCTAATCTGGTTACCACTAATGATTTCGGGGAATTTCTCAGAAGCGATATAGAAGCCGTCGTGATAGCCACACCGGTGGACACGCACTACCAGCTGGCCAAAGAGGCGCTACTTCACAACAAGCATGTTCTGCTGGAAAAACCGATGACCGCCAGCAGCTGGGAAGCCCTTGAGCTTATCGAACTGGCGGAGAAGCAACACCTGGTGCTGGTTGCCGGACATACCTACGAATATCATCCCGCCGTAGATTTCCTCAGAAAATTAGTTGACAGCGGCGACCTGGGTGATATCTATGGTATAGATGCCCACCGGCTTAACCTGGGGCTGTTCCGACCTGACGTGAATGTAATCTGGGACCTGGCTCCCCATGATATCAGCATCATACTGGCATTGATGAACAGCGACCCCATTGCGGTCAGTGCCCGGGGTACCCATAACATCGACCCGAATGTCTTCGATATGGCCTACATGGAAATACTATTCGCCAATGGAACGATGGGGCATATTCACGTAAGCTGGCTCCACCCCCGCAAGATAAGGCAGGTTACCATCGTCGGCAGCCAGAAAATGGCGGTCTATGATGACACTTCTGAAAATGAGAAGATACATATCTATGATAAAGGATTAGCCATGCCTCCTAACGGTAACGGCAACGGTAAATTTACCGCCTGGCCACCGAATTACCGCTATGGCGATGTTGTTATTCCATATATCTCCAACGCCGAACCTCTAAAAGTTGAGTGCAGTCACTTTATCAAATGCATCAATACCGGTGAAAAGCCAAGGAGCGACGGTTGGGCGGGGTACAAGGTTACCAGTATCCTGGAGGCAGCTAACACATCGCTTTCCAGCGGCGGACAGAGAGTTAATCTGGACCAGAGTAGCATAGCTATTTCCTAGAGAAAGCAAAATAATAGAAAAAAGGAACACCAATGAGGGAAGAAGTTAGTGCCACAGCTGGAATAAGTGCTACCAGAGAGCAAAACATGCGACTGGGAGATGACGCGATTATTGACGATACGGTCATTCTGGGTTATCTGCCGTCGCGGGGTATGCATATCATGCTGAACATCGGTCCGGCAGCCCACATACGCAGCGGCACCGTCATCTACGGGGGGAGTCGCATCGGCTGTAACCTGGAAACCGGCCACAATGTAGTCATACGAGAAGAAAATGAAATCGGGGACAACTTACGTATCTGGAACAATTCGGTCATCGATTATGGCTGCAGAATCGGCAATAATGTGAAAATTCATACCAAAGTCTACGTAGCCCAGTTTACCATCATCGAAAACGATGTGTTCTTGGCATCAGGTGCAACCCTGGCCAGCGAGATTCACCCCGGCTGTCCCGACGCAGTGGAATGCATCCATGGCCCGACCATAAAAAAAGGAGCCAAGATAGGCATCAATTGTACCATACTGCCCCGACTCGTCATCGGAGAAAATGCCATAATTGATGCCGGTAGCGTTGTCACTAAAGACATACCGGCAAGGGTATTTGCCTCCGGCAATCCGGCGCAGGTTGTATGCGACATCGGAGAAATCACCTGTACCACGGGTCTGCGGGATAAACCTTACGCCAATAGTAATCATTAATGGAGGATATCAAGTGCATATACCTTTGGTTGACCTGAAAAAACAATACCAAGAAATCAAGGATGAGATACTTACCGAGGTGGGGCAAGCCCTGGACGGTATGCAGCTCTTCCTGGGGAAAAATGTCCAGGCGGTTGAGGCTGATTTTGCCACCTACTGCGGTACCGAGTTCGGTATCGGCGTCGGCTCCGGTACCGATGCTCTACATATAGCGATACGTGCCTGCGGCATCGGCCCGGGCGACGAAGTTATCACCACGGCCAACACCTTTATCGCTACTGTCGAGGCTATCATTCTGGCAGGAGCCAGACCGGTATTCGCCGATATCGACCCCGATACCTACAATATCGACACCTCGCAAATAGAGAAACTGATAAATGACCGCACCAGAGCTATCATCCCGGTACATCTCTACGGGCAGCCGGCCAATATGGAACCAGTCCGGAAGCTGGCGAAAGCCTATAATCTTAAAATAATCGAAGACGCCTGCCAGGCGCACGGGGCCGAATACGAAGGAAAGCGTACCGGCTCACTGGGAGACGTCGGCTGTTTCAGTTTCTATTTTACCAAGAACCTGGGCGCTTACGGCGAAGCCGGCATGATTACTACCTCCGACCCCGAAATAGCCGGTCAGTGCCGCATGCTGCGTGACCACGGACAGAACGCTAAATATTACCACGCAGTAATGGGCGTCAACGGGCGTCTCGATGAAATACAGGCGGCAATACTCAAGGTAAAGTTACCGCACCTTGACGAGTGGATAGAGAATAGACGCAAACTCGCGCAGGCCTATAGCCAAGGACTGCCTCCGCAATTAATCAAACCGGTGGAGATGCCATGGGCGAAACACGTTTATCACCTTTATGTGGTCAGGACACCGGAACGCGATAAGCTTAAAGAATGGCTTGATAGTAAAGGTATAGGTGCGGGTATGCATTACCCGGTTCCAATACATCTCCAGGAGGCCTGGCGTCGTTACGGGGGAGAAGAATACTCTCTCCCCGTAACGGAAAAGTTAACTAAAGAAATTATCTCGTTGCCCATGTACCCCGAGTTAAGTGAAGAAGAAGTTAATTATATCTGTGAGTGCACCAGAGAATATTGCGAGTCCGTATCAGGCGTGGCGATAGAGAGATAGCACCGACGGGTTATAAATAAGCATAAGCCCCCAGATGAATATGAAAGGTGCGGGAGGAGACATCACCAATGTTTGGTAAATTTTCTCGTAAGAAAAACGAGCCGGAAAAAGAACAGGATAAAAAGCCGATAGTTAAGCCTGAGCAAGCGGCAAAATCGAAGGAACCGGTTGAATCCAAGCCACCGGCTCAGCCCAAGCAATCGGTTGAACCCAAGCAGCCGGTTAAACCTGAAATAATGGCTCCACCCACGCAGGCGGATGCTATGGTACCTCTTTTCAGCTGGAAGTCTATTTCCATCATAGCCATCGGATTAATCATCGGAGTAGCGTTGGGATTGGGCTACTGGGCTTTCAGTCCAGCCTCTGTAGTTAGCGAGGAGGAGCCAACTGGATCAGTCGGATTCCTCCAGTCACTCGGCATAGGGCCGGCACCGCCCACCGAACCTTGGAAGAGCGAATTAAAGATTCAGATAGTGAATCCCGGCTCTACTACCGTACAGATAGGACAACTAGCCAATATCGGCGTATATTATGCTGCCAAAGCGAAAAGCCTGCCGTTTCTCCAGTTCCTCAATCAAGACTTGACCCAAAACACACCAATGTACCAGCACACCGTTGACGAACTGGACCAGATAATCAACACCAAGTACGATACCAAGAGTGAACAGCCGTCGATAATACTTCAGGTAACCACTCCTACCGCCGAGGAGGCAGTATTCCTCGTCAGCCGTATCCCCGAGGTCTTTCAGGACTTCTTAATCACCGAGGAGAAGAACCAGCAACAGCAGGCACGCGAGAATACTTTACGGGCTATCGAAGAGGTTAAAAAAGCCATTATCGAAGCGGAACATGAGGTCAGTACCCTCGAAGCAGAGGGGATTTCCACAATCAGCAGTGACCCAACCTATATCGCCCTTGATACCAAGGTAAAAGCACTAGAAATCGAACTGGTACGTCAGGCGAATGTTCTGGCCACGATGGCTTCCCTGGGGAACGGAAACGGAGGGGGCGGTATAGAAGAGGAATACAATAGAACTATACAGGAAATCGATGTGGTGAAACAAGAC
>CAYVPT010000024.1:0-14619 GCA_964453865.1 uncultured Dehalococcoidaceae bacterium | reverse complement strand
CATGCGGAAGTAGTTCTGAATGGTAATAGTGGCATAGGTCTTGGACTCCTGCTGGACCTTGATATGCTCTTTGGCTTCAATAGCCTGGTGCAATCCCTCGGAGTAGCGCCGCCCGTACATTTTCCTGCCGGTAAACTCATCAACAATGACGACCTCGCCTTTTTCCACAACGTACTGCTGGTCCCGCTTATAGAACTCCTTGGCGCTTAACGCGTTCCTCAGATGGTGCATCAGGCGACCGTCGGTGTAAAGGCTGGCGCCGGACTTCAATACTCCCTGGCGCCGCAGTAGATTTTCCACCTTATCCCAGCCGGGTTCCGTCGGCTCGGCGCTACGTTCTTTTTCCATGACATCGTAATCCTCGTCGCGTTTCAGGCGGACGACGAGCTGCGCGAAAAGCTGGTAAAGCTGACCGGCCTCAACATCGGGGGCGCTTATAATCAGCGGAGTGCGGGCTTCGTCGATAAGGAGGTTATCAACCTCGTCGACGATGGCGAAGTTCAGGGGACGCTGGACGCACTGCAACAGGTTCGTTACCATGTTATCACGCAGGTAATCGAAGCCGAACTCGCTGGAGGTGCCGTAGGTAATATCTGCCTGATAGGCTTCCTGGCGGGAAACGGGGCGGAAATGCTGCCAGGGGTCGTTCTCCTTGCCGGAATCGTAAGAGGGGTCGTAAAGCCGGGCGGGGGTATGTTCATCCGGGGTCTGCATCGGGTAGATACTGGCGACACTCACCCCCAAGGCGTGATAGATAGGTCCCATCCAGTACGGGTCGCGCCGGGCCAGATAGTCGTTCACCGTAGCCAGGTGTGCCCCCTTCCCGCTCAGGGAGTTCAGGTAGAGAGGTAGGGTAGCTACCAGAGTTTTACCTTCGCCGGTTCTCATCTCGGCGATTTTCCCCTGGTGCAGCGTGACTCCCCCCATTAACTGTACATCATAATGGCGCTGCCCTATTGTTCTTCGGGCAGCCTCGCGAACCGCGGCAAAAGCCTCCGGCAGGATATCATCGAGGGAAGCACCGTCCGCTAGCCGGGCCTTGAATTCATCCGTCTTGGCTTTGAGCTCGTCGTCGGTAAGCTTCTCAAACTCGGGCTCAAGCTCATTGGTGCGGTCGACATACGGCTGCAGCCGCTTTATCTCTTTTTCATTGGAATCAAATAAATCGCTTAAAAACTTAACCATGGTTCTCACTCACAATCAGTTCTCTGGCCTCATCCGCTTTCGAAGCCACCACCATCACCCTGACTTCCGCCATGCCGTCCATCGTGAACATGTGCACCGAGGGGGCGGCGTTCGATTTCAGAAAGCAGGGTATTTTAAAACTTTCCAGCAAACTCTTTATAACCTGCGCTTCCATTTGATTATTGGCTTTATAGACTTCAACCAGCTTTTCAGCCTTATTCAAACATAGCCCCCACGGACTGCCCGGTATGAATACGCCGGATGGCTTCGCCCAAGAGCGACGCGATGGGCAGAACCGTTATTTTATCTATTCTCTTGTTGGGCGGCACCGGAACGGTGTCGGTAACAACCACTTCCTTAACCTGACTCTCAGCGATTCTCTGGATAGCCGGACCGGAAAATATGGGGTGAGTACTGCAGGCATGGACTTCCCGGGCACCGCGTTCCAGCAGGGTATTGACCACTCCCACCAGGGAGCCGGCGGTATCTATCTCGTCGTCGACGATAAGGGACACCATATCCTCAACCTCGCCGATTACATTCAGGGTCTGCGTCCGGTCGTTATTGCCCAGGCGTCTTTTTTCCATGATAGCCAGCGGTACATCAAGTCGGGTAGCCAGGTCCCGCGCCCGTTTGGTGGCGCCGATGTCCGCGGCGACCACGACAAGGTCGGTCAGGCCTTTTTTTACAAAATAATCACCGAGTATTTTAATAGCCGCCAGTTCATCAACCGGAATATTAAAAAAACCCTGTATCTGGGCCGAATGCAGGTCCACCGTCAGCACCCGGTTGGCGCCGGCCACCGTGAGCAGGTCGGCGATGAGCTTGGCGGTAATGGGCACCCGGGGCTGGTCTTTCCTGTCGCTGCGGCCGTAACCGTAATAGGGAATGACCGCGGTAATCCGCCCGGCGGAAGCCCTCTTCAGGGCATCCAGCATAATCAACAACTCTACCAGGCTTTTATCTACCGGCGAACATATCGGCTGGACGACAAAGGTATCCCGCTCGCGCACGTTCTCCATAATGCGGACAAAGGTATTTTCATTACTGAACTGAATCACTTCACAGGTGCCCAGAGGTATACCGAGATAATCGGCTATCTCCTTGGCCAGGGCCGGATGGGCATTGCCGCTGAATACCTTCATTTCATCCATCGATTAACTTCTCCTTTCAGTATCTACTCGACCACTTTTTTATTATAGCACTATTATGTACCAACCTCACCCCCTCCGGAGGTGAAAATTGGCCTGAAAAAGTATGGAAATAGACAGTCCGGGCTAAGCCGTGGATGGCGCAAGAAAGACGAAGGTGGGAATAGATAAATAAGGGTGAGCGGTTATCTTTACAATAATGCCTGATGAATTATACCCCGAGAACCTCGCCTCCTGGGGTATAAATAACGTAACTGCCTACGGGCATCACTTCCTCTGATATGTGGTACCATCGTTATAATTGATTAACGCTATCCCTTAAATCAGCCTCTGCTAATTTATAATCGTAGACTACTGATCATCGTGGAGAATTATTCTTTAGAACGTTCCGCAATCTTGGCGATGTCACTCTGTATTCGAAAGATAACTATTAAAAGTTCCAGGTATATTCGTACCGCCAGGACATAAAGAAAGAAAATAACCGGTGAAAAAATAAGTGCTATCACACCAGAGGCAATACTACCTATAAAAGCGAAGATTATTATAAAGAGTGTCAATATAGCAGTCAATATAAGACCGATTACGAACAGAATCTTAATAATCTTAGGTGTTATAAAACTGCTAAATGAGAAGTCAAATAATGAACCGAAAAATGATTTACCTTCCATCAGGTTATACCTCCTTGATTTAATAATATTGTTGATAAGGTTACAACAAGGACTTAATAGATGTCAATGCCGGTCTGGGGGCGGAGAGCTCTGACAAACTCCCTGATTCAGAGCAGCATATCTCTCAGCGTTTTCAGGTTTAAAACATCTTCTTTATTGTATTCCAGAAGGGTATCCAGAGCGTCCAGGTCAAAGGACTCAACGTATTTCCACCAGAGCCGTACAGCCTCAAAGCCGTTCATATCCGGGAGGTTTCTGGCGATACCCAGTTGCCGCTCCACTCCTTTGAGTCCGCCGTAGAGATTGTTTCTCCAGCAATCGTACATCAGGTCATGGTGGTTGCAGAGCTGTGTCAGGTCGATACCGAGTTGGACCCTGATGAAGGGCAGGTCGAAGCGACTGCCGTTATAGGTATAGAGAATGTCGATGTCCCGGATGGCTTCCAGGATACCGTCGACAGTCACGTCCCTCCCCACCAGCTGGACGAACTCGTCATTATCCCCGCGGAATAAGTAAATGCCGATAACGGTAATCTCACAGTCGAAAGGGGTAAGTCCGGTGGTCTCGATATCCAGATAAGCTTCGGTATTCGCCATTAGTCCTAATATCTAAAATCAAGGCTTGATGCAGGTTGAGTCACTCCTCAACCGGATTCCCGGGTCAGACCGTATGGTTAAAAACCGTTGATGCCGGGCACGGGAAAGCGGCGGCATATCCGGGCTACTTCCTGCCTTACTTCTTCCCATACTTTCTCGTTATCAGGGTTAGAAATTACCTTTACAATCAACGCGGCGATAGTCTTCATTTCTCCTTTTCCAAAGCCGCGCGTGGTTACGGCAGGTGTGCCGAGGCGGATACCGCTGGTCACCGTCGGGGGCCGGGTATCAAAAGGAATGGCATTCTTATTGACAACGATACCGGCGACATCAAGGGCTTTCTCCGCCTGAAGACCGGTGATACCTTTATCCGTGAGATCGACCAGCATCAGGTGGTTATCGGTCCCGCCGGAAATAAGGCGGAGTCCCATTTGTTGAAGCTCGGTAGCCAGGGCTTTGGCGTTATCAAGAATAGCCCGCTGGTAATCAACGAATTCGGGCTGCATGGCTTCACGGAGGGCGACCGCCTTGGCGGCGACGGCATGCATGAGGGGCTTGCCCTGCGCCTCCGGGAAGACGGCGGCGTCGATGGCTCTGGCGTACTCGCCGCGACACAGTATCATGCCGCCGCTGGGCCCCCGCAACGTCTTGTGCGTGGTGGTAGTGACGACATCGGCATAGGGGATGGGGGTGGGATGTAAACCGGCGGCCACCAGGCCGGCAATATGAGCGATGTCCACCATCAGCCTGGCTCCCACGGAGTCGGCGATACGTCGGAACCTTTCAAAATCGATAATCCTCGAATAAGCCGTATACCCGGATATGATAAGCTTTGGTTTATGTTCTTCAGCCAGCTTTTCCACCTGCGGAAAGTCAATACGCCCCGTCTCACGATTAACGCCATAGTGAACAAAGTTATATGACTTTCCGGAAAATGCCGCTGGAGAGCCGTGGGTCAGGTGCCCACCGTGGTTGAGGTCCATGGCCATGACGGTATCCCCGTACTCAAGGAGAGCGAAGTAAGCCGCCATATTTGCCTGCGAGCCGCTGTGAGGCTGGACATTGGCGTGTTCGGCTTTGAACAGCTCTTTAGCGCGCTCGATGGCAATTTCTTCGATGGTATCCATATTTTCACAGCCGCCGTAGTAGCGATGGCCGGGATATCCCTCAGCGTATTTATAAGTGAGGAAGGAGCCCTGGGCGGCGAGAACGGCGGGGCTGGTATAATTTTCGGAAGCGATGAGGTTGACTATCTCTTTCTGGCGCTCTGCCTCGCAGGCGATAGTACGATATATTTCGGGGTCGGCCCGGCTCAAGAAATCCATCGAACTCACTCCTCAGGGGGATGATTAATACCGTAAATAGTCTACAACTGGCGTTGCTGGGGTGTCAATCGGGGGGGCAGGGGGTGAAAAATCAAATATCAAAAGTCAAAAACACAAATCAAAGGTTAAAAACCGTATAGCGCTGGAGCTTCTAAAGAAGCACCGCAGTAAAAAGGCTAGAAATAGATAAGTTTAGATAGGGGTTGCCCGTTTTTTAAATATCAGACGCCAGAGCCCGAGGTAAACATTGAATCGCGGCACCTCTTTCATATAGCGCCGGTATTCATCTCCCCACTTTTTTGTATTGAAGGCTTCTTCACGTTTTGCCAGTAATACGTAAACGCCGATTCCTATGATAGTACCGACTAACGATAGAACAGTATATTCAAGCGCCGGACTAACGGCGATGGGAACTAAAATAATCAGGCTGATATGATAGGTGTATTCCGGATGTCTGACGACTTTAAAGATACCTTCCTTGACCAGGGTTACGGTGTGATGTTCGTCCTTACAGCCACCCTTATTCACTCTTAAGCGTTCCGTAAACTGCAGAAATATTCCGGCAACCGCCAAGGCACTGGCCGTTATAGCGACACCCGGATGGAACTTAACCGAGAAAAAATTAAAGATAGGGTCCATGCCCTGCCAGTTAGCAAGATGAAGAATGCCAGGAAGAAAACAGAGTACAATCCAGACTATAAAGGCACCGGCCATATAAGCGTTTTCACGCACCAATTTTGTGAAATCAAGTCCGGCTTTTTTTAACTCTTCCTTACGCTGTTCCGGGGTCAGCCCTTCCCTATAAGCAATCTCGGAAGCAATCCCCTCTTTCATCTTCACCAAACCTCTTATCCAAGCATGCAGGGGCCAGTCTGTTAGTTTAACTCCTGGATGAAGGATTGTCAATTTACCAAGATAATATTGAACATACTTGACAAACCACATACTCGTTCTTATAATTAAAAGAAACCCCCACCTGATTTATTAGTGTATTCCTGTTTTTAATAGTGTAAACACTCTTTTCCAGAGGCACTGTGTTACCAAGTCCCGTAGTAATTCCGTGATAAATTCCCAGGGCAGGACTGGAATTATCCCAGATTAGATAGCTAGTTTTATATGCCGAAGTACATCTTTGTAACCGGGGGAGTCGTCAGTTCCGTAGGGAAAGGCATCACCGTCGCCTCGATAGGCACCGTCCTGAAAAGCCGCGGCATCACCGTGGGCGTCCAGAAACTTGACCCCTATCTTAACGTAGACCCCGGCACCATGTCCCCCTACCAGCATGGCGAGGTATACGTTACCAAAGACGGCGCGGAGACCGACCTCGACCTGGGCAACTACGAGCGCTTCATCGACGCCGAGGTCACCGCCGAGTCCAATGTTACCTCCGGGCAGATTTACAGCACCATTATCGCCAAGGAAAGGCATGGCGACTTCCTCGGAGGCACCATACAGATAGTGCCCCACCTGACCAACGAGATTAAACGCCGTTTTGATAAACTGTCCGAGAAATCCCAGGCTGAAGTCATACTCATCGAGGTGGGCGGTACCGTCGGCGATATCGAGGGGCAGCCCTTCCTGGAGGCTATCAGACAGATGAGGAACGACGTGGGCAGGAACAACGTTTTATATATCCACGTCACCTTTCTGCCCTATCTCAATTCCACCCAGGAACTCAAGACCAAGCCCACCCAGCACAGCGTCAACGAGCTGCGGCGTATCGGTATCCAGCCGGACGTTATCATCTGCCGCAGCGATTATGAGATTGCGGAAAATCTGAGAGACAAGATATCGCTGTTCTGCGACGTTGCCAAGGAGGCCGTGATTCCCTTACCTACCGTGGAAACGATATACGAAATCCCGCTGATTCTCGAGGAAACCGGACTGGGACAGCTTATCGTCGATAAACTCGGTATCAAGGCGCGCCGGGCCGATCTGGAACAGTGGCGGGGGCTCGTGGAGCGTATCAAGACACCCCAGGAGCCGGTAAAAATCGCCCTCGTCGGCAAATACGTCGATCTTAACGACGCCTACTACTCCGTCCGCGAGGCGCTATACCACGCCGCCCTGTACCACGATAGAAACCTCGACCTCTACTGGGTACAGTCCGACGAACTCGATAACGACGATGTCGAACGCGAGCTCCGCACCACCCAGGGCATTATCATCCCCGGCGGCTTCGGGGTCAGGGGCATCGAAGGCATGGTAAAAGCCGCCACGTACGCCCGCGAAAACAATATACCTTACTTTGGCCTGTGCCTGGGGCTGCAGGTAATGACTATCGAGCTGGCCAGATACGTCTACAAATCCGATGAACCGAACTCCACCGAGTTCAATCCCTCCACACGCTATCCCGTCATCGATTATCTCGACGAGCAAAAAAACATTAAAGACAAGGGCGCCACCATGCGCCTGGGGAATTACCCCTGCAAGCTGGTGGAAAACACCCTGGCCGCCAGGGCTTACGGGCAGCCCCTCGTCCAGGAACGCCACCGCCACCGGCTGGAGTTCAACAACCAGTACCGCGAAGCGCTGCATAAAGCCGGCATGGTCTACAGCGGCGTTTCCCCCGATGATAAACTCGTTGAGGTCTGCGAGCTGGCGGAACACCCCTGGATGCTCGGTTGCCAGTTCCACCCGGAATTTCTCTCCCGGCCCGGTCGCCCCCACCCCCTCTTCCGCGATTTTGTCGGTGTTGCTAAAGATATACTTCGTGAAGGAGCCCAACCGCCATTACCTCTGGCAGCCAATTGAGGAGGTCCCTATGCAAATATTCCTGGATACCGCCAATATAGACCAGATAAAACAGGCCGCCCGGCTGGGCATTATCAGCGGGGTCACTACCAATCCGTCATTGCTGTCCAAGGAAGCCACCGCCGACTATGAGACCGTGACCAGGAAAATCTGCTCTATCATCGACGGCCCGGTTTCCGTGGAGGTGCTCTCCGAAGATGCCGATGCCATGATTAAAGAAGCGCGGGTCAAAGCCGCCTGGGCGCCCAACGTAAATATCAAGATACCCATTACCGCCGAAGGACTCCGGGCAACCTCAACATTAAGCGAGGAAGGCATAAAAGTCAACATGACCCTCTGTTTCTCGGCCAACCAGGCTCTCCTCGGGGCGCTGGCCGGGGCAACCTACGTCAGCATCTTCATCGGCCGCCTGGATGATGCCGGGCAGGACGGAATGCAGGTGGTCGAGGATACCCTGTCGATACTGGCTAACTATCCGGAACTGGATGCCCAGGTAATCGCCGCCAGTATCCGTAATCCCATGCACGTCACTTATGCCGCCATGGCGGGAGCCGAGGTGGCTACCGTGCCTTATGCCGTGCTGATGCAGATGATACAGCACCCGATGACCGATGTCGGTATCAAACGTTTTCTGGCCGACTGGCAGAAAGTAGCTAAAAAATAGAAATAAAAAATATATCATACAGCCCTTCCCCCCGGGGAGATGGGACCAGAGTGAGGTGGCACCATGAACATGAATATTGCAGGACTTGAAACCAAGACCAAGGAAGAGCTGGTGGAGATGGCCAAGGAAAAGGGCATCTCGACGCCGGCAGCGATGAAGAAGCACGATATTATCATGCGCCTGCTGGAGACGCATAGCGATGAGCAGGGCAACATCTTCTGTAGCGGCATCCTGGAAATCATGGCCGACGGCTATGGCTTCCTGAGACAGGAAACCCTGCTGCCCAGCCAGACGGATGTTTACATCTCGCCGTCGCAGATTCGCCGCTTCGGCCTGCGTAACGGCGACCTCGTTACCGGGCAGGGCCGGCCCCCGCACAGCAATGAGAAGTATTACAGCCTTCTTCAGGTAGTCGCTATCAATAACCTCAACCCCGATGTTATTAAAAGCCGGCAGCCTTTCGGGTCGCTGACACCCACCTTCCCTGACCACATCATCAACCTGGAATACTCACCGACCGACCTCTCTTCCCGCCTTATCAACCTCATCGCCCCCATCGGGCGGGGTCAGCGCGGCCTGATTGTCTCGCCGCCCAAGGCCGGTAAAACCCTGCTCCTGAAATCAATCGCCAATTCCATTTCGACCACCTACGAGGATATCCACCTGATGGTCTGCCTTATCGGTGAGCGACCGGAAGAGGTGACGGACATGAAGCGTTCGGTCAAGGGCGAGGTCATCGCCGCCACTTTCGACGAGATGGTGGAGAACCAGACACGCGTCGCCGAACTGGGACTGGAAAGGGCGAAACGCCTGGTGGAAAGCGGTAAGGACGTGGTTATCCTCCTCGACGGCATCACCCGGCTGACCCGCTCCTACAACCTGGCTATGCCCTCCAGCGGGCGCACCCTTTCCGGCGGTATCGACCCCGCCGCCCTGCACCCGGCCAAGCGTTTCTTCGGGGCTGCCCGCAATACCGAGGAGGGCGGCAGTCTGACTATTATCGCCACCTGCCTTATCGATACCGGCAGTCGCATGGACGACCTTATCTATGAGGAGTTCAAGGGTACCGGCAACATGGAACTCCACCTCGACCGCCGCCTTTCCGAACGGCGTATCTTCCCGGCCATGGATATCCAGCGCAGCGGCACTCGGCGCGAGGAACTGCTGCTGAGTGAGGAGACCCTCAAACAGGTATGGCTGCTGCGGCGTATGGTAGCTATGATTGCCGCCGATTCCAATAACTTCGTCGATGGAACGGACCGGTTGCTGGAGCGCATGCGCAAGAGCAAGAACAACGCCGAGTTCCTGGCCGGACTGAACCGGGAGATGTAGAAGCAACTCCTGTCCGAAAGAGTACCGTGGTGAAAAAGACGGCATATATCATTCTCTTGATAGCGTTGCTAACGACTATCGGCAGTAGCTGTAATATCATCACCGGGGATTTCTCTCCGCCGACCGATGACAAAGTTGTCAGCCCCCTCTCCTGGCTGCTTCGTGCTGTTCCCGCCAACGCGGATGTGATAATGTACAGCGATATTCCCGCGCTTTCGGCTGGAGAAGGTCAGGCTATCCCCTCCCGGCAGGCTACGGTAAAGGAGAAATTTACCTGGTGGTCTACCTTTCAGCGTTACTCCCTCGCCGGAATCCCCTTTAACGGCATACACGAGTTCTGGGGATTCGACGGCGTCGACGTCCAGGGAGTATTGACCTTCTGGCCCCCGCTGCCGCCGATAACCGTCCTGGGCGGCAACCTGGATACGACGGCGTTCCGGGAGAAAATGAGGTCGTACCGGTACAACGAAGAAACCTACCTCGACTACACGGTCATCTACGGAGTACCTCAGCCCGCCGGCGACCTGACCGAGGCGTTGGCCGGCATGATGCCGCGCGCCTTCGGCGTCATCGATGGACTGGAAGTTGGCGGGGACACCGTCAACCTGATAATCATATCCGGTTCGGATGGTGCGGACGACCCGCTCCCGGCTAAGAGTCATATCGATACGGTGCTCAAAGCTTTCTGGGACAGAACGACCCTAGCTTACGGGAGTGGTGGCATTACCGCCCTGGCAGAATCGCTGGGAAAGGTGGGAAGTGCCTTTCTCACGACCCGCTCGGATCTGGAGGAAATATGGCGGAAAATGGACGCGGTCCAGAAAGACACCCTGAAAGCGGCCATCGGGCCGGGCGAACTGAGCCCTTACGATGAGTTCGCCATCACCTACCGCCAAGAAAGAGGTAGCCGACTCCTGGAGTTCGTGCTGTCCTACGACTCCGCCCCGGCCGCTGTAGCTAATGTGGAAACGCTGCGAACCCGGCTTACCGAAGCGCGTAGTTCGTATCACACCACGCCCTGGGCCGACCTCTGGACGGTACGCGATGTTGCCGCCGCAGGGTCTTACCTGAGCGCCACCGTTGAGCTTATCCCCCGGGATAACGGTAAATATATCTACCTGACAGCCATGATTTACGCTCTCGACTACTGGTTCCTGTACCCTGATTAAGCAAGACCGCTATCTATCGACCAATCCCTTGCTTGAAATAAAGCCCTGCAAAGCCCTATTATTATGGCAGTATAGAGAGGTATGACTATGACGCAAATTAAAAAAACCTATCAGGAAGTAAATCCCGAACTGCTTAACGCGGAGTTAAAGGAATTTGTTCTAAAGCAGGGTGTCGGCCCGGGCGAGGACAAGCTGGAGACCTATACCCTGCCGGATGAATCGGCTGTATTCGGTACCCGCAGCACGATGACTTTCACTATCTCGGGCAAGGAATGTCTGCGCGTGCACGTGGTGGGCTCCATCATGACTGAAACGAAGCTGATGATTGACGTGGACGAGAAACTCTTCCCCGCGGGTAAACTCACCGCTTTACAGGCTGACCTCGACTTTATCTTCGGGTCATACGAAGTGAAGTAGGCGCGTTCTACCGGGAGGAAAACAGTGCCGAACCACGATGAAGTCTATGATAAATTAGCCGAAAAATACCGCCTGGTCGGTGACGAGCATTTCATGGAATTTCTTGAGATGTTATTGACGCCGGAAGAAGGGCAATATCTCCTTGAACTATCCAAACCCAAAACACCCGCGGAACTGGCGCAGGCACTTCAACATGACGAAAAGACCGTCGCCGCAAAACTGGACAACCTTACCCGCCGCGGCCTGCTTTTCCGCGGTAATACGCAGTACCTCGCCTGGATGGACGCCCACCAGCTCAAGGCGCGCGTCATGTTCAGCGGGGAGGATTACACCCACCCCGGTATGCTGGAACACCGCCGCCGCGATGAACGTTATATCACCTCTCCCTACGCCGAGATACACATCTGGTTCAAGATATTTGAAATGACCGGGAAACCTCTAATCAGAATTATCCCGGCGCGTAAAGCCATCGCCGCCAATCCGGAAATCAAGCCGGGGCAGGTCCTCTGGTACGAAGACATCGTGGAGATGATGAGGCGGGGGGATACCATAGGCGTGGTGGACTGCGACTGCCGCCGTATCTACGAGTATTGCGATAAGCCGCTGCTGAACTGCTTTCACTTCGGCAGGAACATGGTCGAATACGAGGTGGGGAGGGGCGGCCGTATGAAAGAAATCACGCTCGAAGAAGCCATTAAACTCTCGGACGAGGCCGAAGATGCCGGACTGGTGCACAGCACGCCGGGCAATAACGCCTCACTTTCCGGGGTCATCTGCAACTGCTGTTCGGACTGCTGTTCTACCTTCGAACCCGCCCTGCACTCCGGCCGGATTAATGAAATAGTCGGCCCCAGCCGCTTTCAAGCCGCGGTGAATCAGGAGCTGTGCAAGGGCTGCCAGACATGCGCTAAACGCTGTCCCTTCGGCGCTATAGAAATGGTTGAAGTTACCGGTTCCGATAAACCGAAAGCCATGGTCAACAAGGAGAAATGCCTGGGCTGCGGCGTCTGTGTTATCGGCTGTAAACAGAAGGCGCTGACGTTCGAGCTAATCAGACCCCCTGAGTTTATCCCTCCCAGGCCGGATTTCGGCCAGCCGCTGGCGTATACTGTTTATTAGGGCGCGGCGTTTTTCGGCTGGCCCGGCTTCAACTCTGCCGTTCCCGGCTGTTCCGAGTCGGCTCCTTCCGTGTACCCGAAGGCCAGTTTTATCTGTAAAATGAACTCTTTGACATTCGGGTTCATGAAGGCGTCCGAACGCATGACGGCTTCCGCCGTTAAAAACAGGTCTTCTTCCGTCCGGACTATCTTGAGCTTCTTTTTATCTATCTGGCCTTTAATATCCCCGGCGGTGGTGAAACTGATTCCTTTACCGTTTTCCACCAGCGTTTTGCACCACTCGGTACTGTTTACTTCGGCCACGAACTGCTGTTTGCCCAGGCCACGGGACTTCAACTTGTCCTCAATCATCTGGCGTATGATGGAATCTTCCGGGCCGGACACCAGCGGACATTCGGCGAGTTCCGCCCATGACAGCGGCTCTTTGGGCATAATCTGGTTATAAGAAGCGAAGCAGACTATCTTCTGCGGCGGAGAGACCGTAACGTGTTTCAGCTTCTCTTCTTCATAATCGGATTGTGGCACTATTGCCAGGTCCAGATGCGATTCCAGAACATCCCGTACCATCTGTACGGCATCCCCGCTCCGTAAGGTCAGCTTGACTTCCGGGTACTCCTCGAACATCTTCTTTATAACCGGCCCTACCGCAAAATTGAACATGCTGGCCGTACCCGCACGCAAATAGGACTCCTTCACCGCTTTTAAAAGCGCGTCCGCGTTGACCAGCTGGCGGTATACTTCCTCGGCGTACTTGTACAGCTCCCGCCCGTGCGGCGTCAGGGTAACCTGGCGCTGCTTGAACTCCAGCAGCTTTACCCGCGAATATTCCTGCAGAGATTTCAGATGGTACGTTATCGCCGGCTGCGTCAGATGGAGTTTATCCGCGGCGGCGCTCAGGCTCTTTTCTTTGGCTACCAGGTAAAAAATCACCAGGTGGTTGGGGTCTAAATTCGGTATCACTTCCACTTTTCCCATTCTACCCGAATCACTGTTTATCATCCGGGATATAGTCTAATGATACCACAGTCCCGGAAATGGTAAACATAAGATATTTTATGGTTGTATAAAATCTCCTGTTTCCCGTCAGCTACTTACCTATGGCGATTTACCCGGCCGGAGTTTTTTAAAAATTTCCTTATATTTATATCAGTTCTCTTGTCTTGCGCCGCCGTTCCACCCGTGCTACGAATGATATTAGAGAATATTTATAAGGAGCCGGTTCATGATACAGGAAAGACCCTGGGACTTTATGGTCAAGGATACTCACTCAAGGGATTGGACGGAAGGCATGGGCGCGATGATAACCGTTGCCTTCTTTTGCGGGGGTGTTGCCGGTGGGCTTTACCTCTATTCCCTCTACCTGAATAATCTCTGGGGCATGTTTATCGGATGGACGTTCGCTTTAGCCATGGGTATGTTCGATTTCAGCCATCTCAAGAACAAGAAAATTCTCTGGAAGATTGCCCTGCGTCCCAATTCCTCCTGGATATCCCGCGGCTTTCTTTTCGTCATCCTGTTCATCGGCGTCGCCGCCATACAGATGTCCCTGACGCGCTGGTTCCCCGGCACCGCCGCGGAGACTGCCTTTAAAGCCATCGCCGGCCTGACGGCGTTTGGGGTGGCTTCTTACAGCGGTTTTGTGGTCAGCTACATCAGCGGCGTCAAGTTCTGGCATTCCACCGTGATGCCCGTCCTCTTTATCGCGGCGGGTCTGACGGGAGGGGCGGCCATCATCCTGGTAATATACTCCATTACCGGTTCCGCGCATTATGATTCCGTGAGAAATTTCACCCTGGCCATGCTCGGGCTTTATACCATGATTATCGGCATCCACCTTTGGATTTCCACGTATAACAGCGCTACCGCCAGGAATTCCGTCATGGAAATCGTGCGGGGCAACCTCGCCGGTATTTTCTGGTCGTTGATTGTCGGTGCCGGTATCACCGTTCCGCTGTTTCTCACTTTCTTTTCGGGCTCAGGTTTAACAGTACTGCTGGCGTTCAATGCGTTATTTATCCTGGCGGGCAATCTCGCCCTGCGGTATGTCATACTGAGGGCCGGACGGTACAGTTCGCTGCTGCTGGACTAAGAAAAGGGCCCGGCTCTCTCCTTTAAGAATAATACGGCAGCCGCTGGTCTTCAGCGTTCACTGAAAATGGAGGCTATAAACGCCTCATTATTTCTGGCAATATCTTCTTGAGACCTCTCATGGTATTGTTTCGACCATTGACTCGTCCGGG
>CAYVPT010000023.1:10054-14885 GCA_964453865.1 uncultured Dehalococcoidaceae bacterium | reverse complement strand
CGAAGACGATGAGGTCAAGGGCATCATCGTCGAGAATAAGTCGGGTCGCCAGGCGGTCCTGGCCGACGTTGTTATTGACGCCACCGGCGACGCCGATATCGCCGCCAGGGCGGGGGCGCCCATCGATAAAATCCCCCGGAGCGGCTATCTCATGGCGATGGTCATGCTCTTCCGCGTCGGCGGTATTGACTATAAGAAGATTGCGGACTACGCCCGCGCCCACCCGGACGACTTTATGCCCGGCTCGGGGGTGCCCCCGGGTGATTTCGACGGCAAGAATATGGCGTCAATTCAGGGTATGGGGGGCTGGAGCGCGCTGGTGAAGCAGGCCAAGGAGAAAGGGATTCTGCCCAAAGACTGGCGCAACGGCTGGGGGCGGGAGAGCTTTTCCGTATGTGTTTCTCCCTCGGGCGTGGAGCACGGCATCGGCTTCTTTGATATCATCCACGTCTTCAAGCGTTTCGCCTGGGACGCCGAGGATGTCTGTAAAGCCGAGCTGGAGGGACGGCGGCGCATCCGCGAGTTTGTCGCCTTCCTCAAGACTGTCCCCGGCTTCGAGTCGTCTTACCTGATTGATACGGCGCCGAGTATCGGTCTGCAGGACTCCCGGCGTATTATCGGCGACTATGTTTTCACCCGGCAGGACTTATCCGAAGGAAAAACCTTTGACGATGATATCTGCCTTATCACTCTCACCTGGTCTGACGTGCCCGTCACCGAGGACGAGGGATGGATTATGCATCCGGCGGACGGCAGCCAGGGCAATGAGACGTACCGGCGCCAGACACAGGATATCTCTTATCTGCAGTCTATTTTCGGCATACCTTACCGCTGTCTGCTTCCCAAAGGCATTGACGGGCTCCTCGTGGCCGGCCAGACGATTTCGATGACCTACATGGCCCACGAACCGGGGCCCTGCCGGGGCATGGTGCCCTGCATGCACTGGGGCCAGGCGGCGGGTACGGCCGCGGCTCTGGCGGTGAAGCAGGGAGTATCACCCCGAGGCGTGGATGTAGCCGCCCTCAGGAAAACGCTGGAAAGCCAGGGCGTTAACCTCCGCAAAGACGCCATCGACCTTTCCGAGGTAAAGAAATCGGTAGCGGCTCGGGGAGCCAGGATAAGTCGCGTGGTGTGAGACATTACTTAATCAGGAGGAAGAAAGGATAATGAAACTACCGTATCCGCTGAAAATCGACGCTTACGCCCACATCGTACCGCCTAAATACGGGGAGGCTCTCCATAAGGTAGCCCCGAAAATGTACGAACAACAGGTATTGTTCTGCCCCCCGCTTTACGACCTCGACCGACGGTTCCAGATTATGGACCGATACGAGCCGCTGCGTCAGGTACTCACGCTGGGGCGTATTCCTGTAGAGCATGTCGCCGGACCCAAAAAGGCCGCCGAGCTCGCCAGAATAGCTGACGAGGAAATGGCGGAGCTTATAGTTAAATACCCGGACAGGTTCGTGGGGGCTTTAGCTTCCCTTGCCATGAATAACATCGATGCCGCCCTGGAAGAGGCAGACTACGCCATAAAAACTCTAAGGTTCAAGGGCGTCTATCTGCATACCCCGGTGGACGAAAAGCCCCTCGATTCTCCCGAATTCCTGCCCCTGTACGAAAAAATGGCGCAGTATGACCTCCCCATCGTTATTCACCCCATGCGCAAGATTGACCACCCGGACTATCTCACGGAAAAGCAGTCGAAATACAACATGTTCAGCCTTTTCGGCTGGCCTTACGATACCACCTCCGCCATGGCGCGCCTGGTCTTCAGCGGCATTATGGATAAATACCCCAATCTGAAAATACTTACGCACCACTGCGGCGGCATGGTCCCGTTTTACGCCGAGAGGATAAGACAGTTCACCCAGGTCATGCGTATCGGAGAACAAAAACCTTTCTTAAAGAAGGACGCCATCGAATATTTCCGGATGTTCTATGCCGATACCGCCATTTACGGTAATCCCACCGCGCTCACGTGCGGGCATACCTTCTTCGGGCCCGACCGTATCTTGTTCGGTATCGATTTTCCTCTCGGGGACACCGAGCACGGCGACCGGAATTACCGGCAGACCATTAACGCCATAGAGCAGATGGCTATTTCCGAGGCAGATAAAAAGAAGATTTACGAGGACAACGCCAGGGCGCTGATGCGTTTACCGGTTTAATCCTTCGGCAGGGGAGTCTGGTTTAAGGGGTGCGGGGGAATGGATAAATTCTTTCTCAGTAATGAAGGCACGGCCAGGTTCAAGAGGATGAGGATAAGCGGCGAGCCTAAATTCGAAGGCTATGATATCCTCGACTATCTTTATGAACACGGCTCTTCAACGGTTGATGAGCTTGCTGAGTATACCGGGCTTTCCCGGAATAAGCTGATTGAACTAATCATGACCTTCATCCACCACAGTTTTATAGAAGGACGCGAATAGTACTGGTGTTGAATCCCGCCCATAGAATAAGCGTGTCATTCCCGCGCAGGCGGGAATCCAGCCACGCCCCCTTCGCTATTATCAATTCCCAACCGGGCTGCCCTCGTATCATCTGCGGCTTAGCCCCTGTATCTACCCCCGCCCGCTAATGGGGCGTCTAAGAGGGGCGAAGCCCCTCTTTCAGATTACTCCCCCTTCCCTTCATTAATCCTCAAGGGAAGGGGGATATAGGGGGATAGGTTCATCAGAAATAAGGGGGTGAGGCTAAAAATTCATTCAATCACCGTGCGACTTAAGTCATAGTGAACGTTATACTCATTAGTGTAATATAATCAAGAATAGAGACGCAGTTATATTCGGGAGGTGATATAAATGGAAAGCAAGTGCCCCGGCCAGGACATCAGAAACCTGCGGGCAGCCATGTACAAATGCCCGAAATGCGGCAATGAAGTAGAAATGTTCTCCGATGAACTGAGAATAAAGTGTAAAAAGTGCGGGGAGTACGTCTATAAAGAGCAGACGCCTTCCTGCATCGAGTGGTGCCCCTCAGCACGGCAGTGCCTGGGGGAAGAGCGCTGGAACGCTCTCAAAGGAATAGGGACGTAATATCGTTTTCAGAGGTCTGACATGACAACCAGGACAATCAGGAAAATAGTAAAAATTAATGAAGATAAATGTAACGGCTGCGGGGCCTGCATCATTGTCCCGTTCCGGGATATCACCATCGGCGTCAAGGGCGAACGCAAGGCCGGTTAAGAGGCCAGTCTTTGCCCTAGAGCGTAGGCGTCGGTCAGGGCAGTGGGGTGTTCTTTGATTTCGCCCTTCTTGTCGATGCCCCTGATGAGAAGTTCATCCGTATATTCGGCGTTGATGGCCTGGAAAAAGTATTTCATGGTGAGTTTCGGCCCGTCGAATAATTTGGCTCCCCGCGTTGCCCCCACGGCAATAAAGGCGCCTTTTTTTACGGGTATGTCCAGGTTTTTCAGGACATATCTCCTGGCCCAGAGAGCCTGGCAGCGGCTGATTAGCGGCATCAACTGAGCGCTGACAGTATAAAAAAACATCGGCGTAGCCACGATGACGGCATCCGCTTCGAGCAGTTTGGGGTAAACATCCTTCATATCATCCTGAATAACGCAGTTGCCGTCCTTCAGGCAGGCGTAAATCTCCCGGCAGGGCGCTATCTTGAGCTTATCCGCGCTTAGCTTTTCCACTTCCGCCCCCCGGCTTTGCGCCCCCTTCAGAGCTTCGTCAAGCAGCAGGTCGGTATTGCCCCCGACTCTGGGGCTGCCCATGATACCGAGTACTTTCATACTTCACTCAGGAAAGCTAACTACCGTCGCTGAACAGCTTGCCGCCCTGGGAGACGTTCTCCGGCTTCAGGTCTACGATGTCTATCATTACAGCCTCGGGCGGCGCCCCGGTGTTCTTCGCAATAGCTTCGGTAACGTCTTTGACCATCCCCCGTTTCTGTTCGGTAGTTCTGCCTTCCATTATTTTTATGGTTACCAGCGGCATAGGCCTCTCTCCTTATCTGTTGATTTTATAAAAAAGTATAATGCTTTGCCGTTGTATAGTCTGATACACGGCTCTCGGATAATCGTAATAGTCGGCGCTGATGCATATCCTCTCAGCCGGTTATCCGGCCCACTTTTCCGCCAGATCCCCCGCCCAGGGCATCTTGTATTTCTTGTCCTGCGCTGCCATGACTATTAACACCAGCCATAGAATAAAACCTATCGCTCCGAATAATCCTGTAAAGAAAGGCCCGATAAAAGGTATCCAGGCAAACACCATAATAGCTACCCAGAGCGCTCCAAATACGATAATTGACTGAAAGGCGTGGAACTTGATTGTTTTGTTATTGGGTTCGAGTACTAAAAACACTATTCCACTGACCCACCACAGAACATAACATAAAAGCCCGGCCACGTTTTCTTTCAGCCCCGTCGATGTCTCAGCCATAAATCATTACCTCCGGAATCAGATTCAAATAAAGAATATCCCAGATATAAGGATAGTGTCAAGAAACGCGTCTTAAAGAGACTCAGGCGGTATTTCAGTAGTAAGTAATAATCCCCTATACCCCTTTTCATAATATCTATTCCCACCCTGGCCGCCCTCGCACCATCAACAGCTTAGCCCGTAAATAATAAACCCTCTCCCTTGATGGGAGAGGGCAGGGTGAGGGTGATACCTAATTTCACCCTTTGAAAATGAGCCTGTCCTGAGCCTTCGGCGTGAACTCAGTCGAACGCCTGCCGAAGGAGGGATAAAGTGGGATTTTCTTCCAGCAGGGGAGTGCGTAGCGAGAGGGGGTGAAGCCCCCTCTCAAATACTCTCCCCCTCTTGAACAGCATAGAAAATCGAGCTAGAAGGATAAACCTGTTCGAGAGGGG
>CAYVPT010000023.1:0-9954 GCA_964453865.1 uncultured Dehalococcoidaceae bacterium | reverse complement strand
ACAATCGCCAGGATGACGACCAGCGACAGGATGATTGTCGCCAGCAGACCACCGATGAGGTAAATAACCCACGCCGGAAGACCGGGCAGCTGGCTGAGTGAAGGTATACTGATGCCGTTCAGGTCTGACGCTGACGACGGTGAAGGAGGTTTCAGTGTTGTCGGATTGGGATTTGCCGTCAGCGGCGTAATCGTACTCGGGGCTTTCGGTGTCATAGCCGCTACTTGGCCGGAAGGCGGTTCCGGAGCCTCTGTTTCCTCCGGGGAAGCTTCCGTGGTGAAAACGCCGGTAGTGCTCCAGGCGCTGTACGTGCTGGCGTTGATAGCCCTGACCTCCCAGAAGTAAGTCGTGGCGTATTCCAGGCTGACATCGCACTGCCAGACATTCCCCGGAATGGCGTATCCGTCTGTCATGGCGATTATCGTGTCATTCAATTCGGCATCGCTACACACGAGTAATTCGTAAGCCTCCGCCCCGAGTATAGCCGTCCACTGGAAGACCGGCTGCAACGGTACCCCGCTGGCGCCGACCGCGGGGCTTTCCGGCTTGAGGGTGATGCTCTCGGTATCCATAACGGTCGTAAACGACCGTTTCTCCGACCACGGACTGAGTGCCGGACTGCTGACCCTGACACGCCAGTGGTAGGTGGTGGCCGGTTCCAGGGCGGGCAGGCGGACGGAACTGGCGGAGGTAACCTCCCCGAATTCACCGGGGGTGGTGGAGAAATCGTCATCATAACCGCATTCCCACTCGTAACCCGTAGCGCCGTCCACCGTTTCCCAGTCTAAATTGACGTTTCTGATGGTATGGTCTAACAGATTACCGGTACCGGAAGCCCCTGGCTCCGGAGAAAGCAGGGCAACCGGCGTCGTCAGCGAATCGTCGTAGGTCATCAATCTGGCATTGGTGGTATCAACCGACCATATCCGGTGGCCGGACTGCCAAAGTCCGTACAGGGTAGCGCCGCTGCTGAGTCCGTCCGTTATCGTTTCGAATGCAGGCCCGGGGGTGAAGTCGGGATTAAGACTGCGTTCCAGGCCTCCGTCGGCATCGGAGTTTACAGCGTAAAAAGTGCCTTCGCCGGCTGCGGTTATGCTGTTGAGCATCGCCCCGGCCGGCAGAGTATCATTGATACTCTCCCATTCGGTACTGGTGCCGATGACGAAGCGGCAGACCCCTGCATCGAGGGCATCGCTGGCGGCGTAGACGGTACGGTTCTTACTGTATTCGGGGTCGAAGGCGACGGTTACCAGGCCGGAAAAGGGTGGCGATACCGCATCGCCGGGCAACGGACGGAATGAAGTGCTGTTGTTATCCGTCCAGTAGACCGAGCCGAAGGTATTCCCGCACAGTATAGTCCCATCCCGGGCGTGGTCGGGTGAGAGAGCTAAGGAGTGCAGGGGCTGGTTGCCGGCCGGTATGCCGTCGGCAAACGTAAGACCTTTATTGACCGTCTTAAAGGCCATCCCCTGAATGCCGTCGTAGCTGCCGATGTATAGAGTTGTCTTATCGACTACTGCCCAGGTATCGATAGCCATTCCCTCGTCCGTAGCCGGATTTCTCGGGAAGCGCCGCCGGAAGCTCTGACCGTTATCCGTTGATTTCCATATGGTCGGGCGGCCGTGGCTCTCCCCGGCTACGAAAACTGTCTGGCAGTCGTCGCCGTATTGCGGCGGAAGGGCAACTCGTTTTAAGCTGTCCACCGTGTCCGGTTGACTCGTCAATGTCCTTTCCCAGGTATTACCGCTGTCCAGACTCCGCCAGAGTCCCGCCGTGGCCGGGCCGTTACCGAAGGTAAGCATATAAAGAGTCTTATCTTGACTGTAACGGGGCGAAGGCGCCAGGTCGACTATTATTTCGAGGGTGGTATCAATCAGGCTGAGCTGGTTCCAGGTTAAACCGGAATCGCGGCTTATCGAGATGGCGCTGCCACCGCCGCTGGTGAAGGCATACATCATACCCGTTGTCTCAAAATCTTGGAACAGGAGCACGCCGGTCTGTCCACCGCCGGTTGGCGATTTGCGACTTCTCGTCCAGCTTTCGCCGCCGTCGTTGCTGATGTATGTCGTAGCGCTGTCCGCGGCGCCGGCTAATAAAATAACACCTGTTTCATCGCCATAAACCGCCAGTCCGGCGATATCGATATCGCTCTGTCCGTAGGCTGAAGCGGTATTCAGGTCGATTGCCAGCGATGTACCCGGTGCCATATTGCCTTCGATTTTATAGACGTCTCCTTCACCGGTGCCGGTATCCAGCGCAATATAGCAGACGACTTCTTCCGAAATAGCGTCGCCGTTCTCTATATTCGGGAAGGCAATCTCTGCCGAGTTGGCTGCGGTATCCAGTTTGGCGTATCCTATATCGGCGTTCCACTCCATATTGCCGGTTTTGGTGATAATGTAGGTATCAGTTTCATCGGTCGTAACGGCCACTATCTGCCGGTCGGCCGCGAAGTCCGGTGAAAAAGCCGCGGAGCAGATATCATAGTCACCGATGTTGGTATCTGCCCAGTCGGGCAAAATATCAGTCTCATCCAGGATATGAAGGCCGCCGAACTCGGTACTGTCTTTGTCTGTGGTGCCTGCCAGGATGATATTACCGTTCAGCCAGGCCACGTCGATTGAGGTGATTTCTTTCTGTTCTGTCCCGGCGCCTCCCGGGTTGGGGGGCAGCAGTGTGAAGGTCATGCCGCCGTTCGTCGACCGGTAGACATCCGAGGTCGTGGCATAATATATGGTGCCGGTGTCATGGGGGGATACTGCTATTCCGGTTATGTCGTCCTGCACATTACCGATATGCTCCCAGCTGTAACCGCTATCCATGGACCGGTACAGCGTATAGTCCAGACCTTTTACATAAGCGTATAGAGTGCCATCACCGGATATAATAATGTGCCGGATGTCAGAGCCATTTGCCAGTACCCACTTGCCCGCGTCTCCCTCGGCGGGAATGCTGACTTTTGTCCACCTGACCGCGTCGGAGACCGCCACGACCGGATAGATGTGCGGGGTGATTAGATTCAAGCCTATGAGTGGAATAAGAGTTATGAAAAATAGCCAGGTTATAAAAGGACGAAATTCCACGTTTTGTGCATTCTCTACACTCTTGGCATTTGACACATGGCGAATTTTACTCCGAAAACAGTGTAAAGTCAATACTTATAGCAACTAATTTTGAAGATATTTGAATATATTCAGACTTGGAGTATATACTAAAAAGGATATTTCAGGAATGTGAAGGTAGCTAATGGAAACGGACACCAACGAGATTGATGAAGGTATCGGCTACGTTGGATATCGTGAGGCCTTCGACCTTGTCAGCGCTCATGTCCGGCCGGTAGATATCGAGGAGTTGATTCTGGATTCCAGCGTCGGTCGCATCGTAGCCGCGGATATGGTCGCCCGTGTCAGCTATCCCTCTGTCGATGTCTCCCTCAAGGATGGTTTTGCGCTGAAATCTCAGGAAGTGACCGGTGCTGCGGCGCAACACCCGGTTCATTTGAAGATTATCGGTTCTGTCTTTGCCGGTTCTAAATTTAAGGGCGAGGTAATGAAAGGTACCACCGTTAAAATATGCTCTGGAGCGCCGATTCCCCGGGGAGCGGATGCGGTGGTATCCGGTGAGTTCGGCGATGAAATATCGCCGGAGGAAGTATCCATTAAAGCTAACGCCGAGCCGGGACGCAACATCCTGCCTACCGGGGGTGAAGTAACCGCCGGCGCTACCATTGTTAGCAAGGGTGGCCGGCTTTTACCGGGATATATGGGACTGGCGGCGGCGGCTGGCATCAGCCGTGTCGGTGTCTATCGCCGCCCGAACGTGGCGGTTATCGGGGTAGGTGACGAGGTGGTAGCCCCGGGGGAAAATCTGGCCCCCGGCCAGCTTTATGCCAGCAATCTGGTTACCATGCAGGCCTGGCTCTCTTCTTTCAGAATTTCCTGTGTTACCTCGGTAGTTAATGATAACGAAGAGTCTATCGAACAGGAACTGCTCGAATGTATATCCGGCGTCGATGCCGTTCTCACCAGCGGTGGCGCCTGGGGGAGTGAACGCGACCTCGTTATCGGTTGCCTCGATAAACTCGGCTGGCGGGAGATATTTCACCATGTTCGTATGGGCCCGGGCAAAGGAATTGCCTTTGGTTTATGGCGGGACAAGCCCGTCTTTTGCCTGCCGGGCGGCCCGGCCAGCAACGAGATGGCTTTCCTCCAGCTTGCCCTCCCCGGGATACTCCGTATGGCCGGTGATACCCGGCACCCTCTCCAGACAGTTCACGCCAGGCTCAACGAGAGTCTCAGGAGCCGCCACCGGGCGTGGACGGAATTCAAGGACGCGATACTATCGCGTAATAATCGCGGCGATTATGCCGTCGCCCTTTATAAAAACAGGAGCCGTTTACAGGCAATCGCCAGCGCCAATAGCCTGGTATGCATTCCGGAAGGTGTGAATTCATTAAACAGCGGCGATATTGTCCCCGTACAGGTTCTGGCGCCCCGCCTGGATGAAATCTGAAAAGCCCTGCCGAAAAAGCTTCCCTTTGCACCAATTTACCCATAAAAAAGAGAGCCCCCCGGGTTTCGGGGGGCTCTCCGAGTATCAGGAGTATTATCCGTTAAGTCGTGGCTAGACGGAACGTCTGGTTCTGACTATCAGGATAATTACCGCGATTACCAGGACCGCGCCGATGATGATGATCGCCCAGATAAAAGCAGGAGTGATCGTCTCTTCAGCCGGAGGTGTGAACGTGAGAGCTGGAGGCGGCGCCGGGGTCGTTACGGTAATCTGCGGAGGTGGAGTTGTGGTAACCGTGATTGGAGGCGGTGCCGGTTCTTCCGGTACGGCGACGGTGAAGCTACTGATAGCTGACCAATCACCTGCGACCGGTTCGAGGGCCCTGACTCTCCAGAAGTACATCTTGCCTTCCACAAGGGTCACGTTGGGTACGATAGCGGTGGTCGCTATTTGTTCGGTGACCATCGGTACCGCAAATGCCGTGCCCTCGGACATCTGGAACTCGTACATGGTGGTTTCGGTTACCGGGCTCCAGGAGAATGCAGGACTCATGCCGACATCCGAAGCTCCGCTTGCCGGTGCAGCCAGTATAGGAACTGAAGCCTCTCCGGCCTGGACGGTGAAGGCCATGCCGGGCATAGCCGAGAAGCCGCTTGAGAGCGGCTCAGCGGCCGAGACACCCCAGTAGTAGGTGGTGCCGGGTGTCAGGGCAGCCAGGTCAGTGCCGGTAAGCGTATAGGATTGTGTCGGTCGGAAGTTACCTTCTATACCCATTAGTTGTATTATCGACTCCCCGTAGAACGGGTCCAAGGCAATAAACAGGTTGTAACTGGTTGCCAGCGAAGGACGCGTCCAGGTGAAGGTGATGTTGTAGGGCAGATTGGTCTTCACGTTAATGGGTATCAGGGCTCCCTCTGCCGGAGCTATCGCCTCTGGGGCGACCAGCACTAGGGTATCCATGTAGCTGTAAAGCGTGGTGCCACCGGCGCACCATATCTTGACGTAGGTATCGGTGGAGCTGAGCCGCAGTGCTGATGGTGTACTATTGAAACCAGCACCGACAGTGGCTGTGCCGCTCCAGAACACGAAACCCATTTCAGGAAGCCAGGGCATAGTATTCCGCATTACCTGGCTAACAGGGGTTCCATTGGCCGTAGAGGCGTACAGCGTGCCGCCGAACATTTCCATTCCGGTGACTGCGGAGCCTGCCGGTAGGTCAATAATCGGTCCGACCCATACCCAAGGTTCGGTCATTGACTGGCCGATGGTCCACATGAAGACGGCGCCACCTCCAGTTGATGCGTAGATGTAGCTGCCTTCGGTCAGGCCGGTGGCGGTTACGTGTGTGGGAAGAGGTCCGTCAATCATCTGGTTGATGTGGGTCCACGACTCGCCGCCGTCGGTGGAGTAAGACACGTAGCTGGTACTACCGCCGACAATGATGTTGTCCTCGCTGAGGCATTTAATGGAGAATATCGTCGCGGAATCGAGTTTGGTGTCGACGGCATCGCCGAAGTAAGCGCCGCCGTTGGTGGACTTACTTACCGACTTGGTGCCGGCGACCGCGGCATAGAGAACGTTGTCGCTCTCCACAGCCAGGTCAGCAACTCCGGGACCGGAGCGGGTATACCATCTGGTATCGCCGCCCGCGGTGGAGCGGAAGATTTTCGTGGAACCGGCGCCCGTATCGGCGACATACACCGCGTCGAAGTTGTCGGGGGCAACGCGGATGATGTAGTCATTGTCGCCGGTCAGGTAGCTGAGTACCCTCTGCCAGCTTGAAGCGGAACGCCACAGGCTTATCTGGTTGGCACCATCATCGGTTACCATGTATACCTTGGTGCCGTCGGGCGATACAGCAAAATCACTTATATTAGCAATTGCGGTATCGATAAGGCTGATGTCGCTGAAGGACCTGCCGTTGTCCGTCGAAACGGCGAAGGCGCTCTCGTCGCCGCTGGTGCCCGCCACCACAGTGGTGCCGGCAAAGCCGACCAGCGCGTTAGTCGCGCCACCCGGGCCTTTCATGCTGTTGTTGCCCAGGAAAGTGGGTGAGGTGTCCATCGGGTTCTCGCTGCGCCATACCCTGGCGTCACTAGCGCCGGCGACGCATACCGCGCCGTCATAAGCGACGCTGGCAATCTGTTTGCTCCGGGTTACCGCTGACGAGATATAGTCGTCCATGCGGTAGACGCCGGCGTTGGTCGTGGTGCCGGACATGAGACCGATAAAGGCAACACTCTCAACCTCGCCGCCTCCCGGATAATCGGGCGCCAGCGCTATGGAAGCCCCGGTGGGATCGGCAATGGACCCGCCCGTATAGTTGAGTATCTCGGCCGGGTAATCCATGAGACCGGCAGCAGCATTCCACTTGGGTATGCTGGTGAAGACGAGTAACTCGAGGTTAGTACTGTCAACGTTATCGCTCACCGCCGCCAGCGTGCGGTCGGACGCGAAGTTGGGAGAGAAGGCAACCGACAGAGCTGCGGAAACACCAACGTAGCCGGTGTAAGTAGCACCGGCAGTAACCCATTCTTCCCAGGAACTGCCGAACTTGCGGATCCATACCTCACCGGCACTGTCGGCGACGGCCACGTAGCGTATCCCGCTCACTTCGGATGAGACCGAAACACCGACAACCGTCCCGGGTGTGAAGGCTGCGGTGTCCAGGTCGCTCCACTGGGTACCGCCGGTGGTGGTGACCCTGACATCTTCAGCAGTGACATCGACAATAATGACGACGTCTTCGTCATCGGCCGCCACGGCCACCAGGTCGGGTGTGATGGTGAGTGTGCCTGGCGACATTCCGGCGTTGTTGGTTATAGCGACCCAGGAGACGCCAGCATTGGTTGACTTGTAAACGGAGTTATCGCTGGTACCCCCACAAACGGCGTAGATAGTCGTCCCGTCCGGGCCGACGGCTAAGTCGGCGACGTTACTACCATCCAGCAGGACCGCACCGGTAGCGGTGGGAATGGCCTCCGTGTTCCACGCCAGTGGGTTGACCGCAGATACCGGAGTAGCCGCGATGAACAGCGTGGACAGGATGATGATTACCAGGCCAAGTCCCCAAAATTTCTTTATTACTTTTTTCATCGACCTTTTTTCCTCCTTGTTCAGGTCATTGTGGTTATTTTCAATATACCATATCCCCACAAACAGGCATCTTAATTTATTTACCTTTGTTGCGGAGATACTTTCCCTTAAAAGCGGTAGTTGGAGCAGCTTGGCTCCGTCTCCCCTTACGGGTCGAATCCATATTATCACCTCCCTTCCTATACGTACCTATAGCAAGATACTATATCATACTATAGCACAAGTAGAGGGTTTGTCAAGTCTTTTGGGCCGGTTAATTAACATAAATTTTACATCCCTGCACTATTAGCGGGAAGTAACTCTTAGCTGTATATTATAACGTCCTGCTTACCAAAAGGATAGCAATAAATTGTTAATAATTAATTAAAAACAGCTAAACTGGAAGGCTGGCTTAAGCGGAACGTTTCAGCCGCTCCGCCAGACTGGAAAAAGGAACGGTCTCCTGCCGCGCGTTAGCCATCTCCCTCAGGGTAGCCGCGCCGGCTTTTAACTCATCCTCCCCGATAATTACCGTATAGCTGACCCCCAGAGCGTTTGCCTGCCGCAGCTGGGCTTTCAAACTTTTACCACCCCCGGCCGTCACGGCACTGATACCCGATTGTCTGAGGCTACCGGCAAGCTTTAGCGCTTCTTCTCTGGCTTTATCACCCATATGGCTGACGAGTACCTGCAGACCGGGTGTTGCCGGAACGGGCGTTCCCTGTTTTTTAAGGTTGAGTATTATCCGCTCGATTCCGGTGGCAAAGCCGATGGCCGGCGTGGGTTTGCCCCCCAGCTCCTCGATGAGGTAATCAAAGCGCCCTCCTCCCCCGATGGTGCTCTGTCCTCCCTCCTCCTCCGGCTGGATTTCAAAGACGGTACGGGTGTAGTAGTCCAGGCCGCGCACGAGGCGGTGGTTCAGCGAAAAAGGGATACTCAGCAGTCCCAGGTACTTTTGCACCTGCACAAAATGGTAATGACATTCCGGGCAGAGATGGTCCACATTTTTCGGGGCATTGTCGGCTATTTTCTGGCAGGATGCCTGCTTGCAGTCGAGCAGCCGTAGCGGATTTTTTCCCAATCGTGTCTTGCAGTCGTGGCACAGTTGCCCGGCGTATTCCGCGTAATAGTCCTTGAGCGCGCTAAGATAGTCCGGCCGGCACGTTTTACAGCCGATGCTGTTGATTTGCAGGGAAATACCGGCCATGCCCAGAGACTGATATAGCTGCCAGGCCATATCGATAACCTCGGCGTCCAGGGCCGGGTCGGCATCACCGATGGCCTCGCAGCCGAACTGGTAATGCTGCCGGTACCGGCCCGCCTGCGGTCTGTCATAGCGGAAGATAGGGGAGATATAGTACAGCTTGACTGGCTGCGGCAGGTTGCCCATGCCGTGCTGGATATAAGCCCGGCACACCGCCGGTGTCCCCTCCGGCTTCAGGGTCAGGCTGTTGCCGCCGCGGTCGTCGAAGGTGTACATTTCTTTCTGAACGATATCCGTATACTCGCCGGTGCTGCGCTGGAAAAGGCTGGTTTCCTCGAACATCGGGGTATCGATACGCTGGTACCCGTAGAGTCGCGTAATATCGTTGATGGCTTTTTCCACGTAGCGCCAGTATGGCTGTTCCGCCGGCAGGATATCCGTCGTTCCGCGCGCTGCCTGGTAAGATTTATCTGCCATTTTTCTTAAACTCTTCTTAAATTCCCGATGTCATTCTGAGCGAAGCGAAGAATCTCGGGGAGAAAGGAGGTGGATTACGGCCTGCGCCGGAATGACATTATTATATCTTTTCTTAAAGCTAGAATACAGTATCAGACGGAGATTTGCAAAGTGGTCGCCTCGTTCTTTTTATATATCCTATTAAGTAGTAATATATCGTAGATTAATGTTTTCAAAATGGAAGGAGAAAGTCTGATGGCTGAAAATAAATACGACAATTATTTCGTTAAAGAGCCACTACTGACTAGGGGAGGATTTTTCCCGGTCGTAATAGCCAACGGCGCCAAGGACTATGAAGGGGCGGAGTTTTCCTTCAGGATACACTACATCACCGAGCCGGGCATCCTGGTAAAGGAGCCTCACGCCCACGATTTCGAGCAGTTCTATTTCTTTCTCGGGGCTGACTTTGCCAATGTCAAGGAGTTCAAGGCGGAAGTGGAGTTCTCTCTGGGCGAGGAGGTGGAGAAGCACATTATTACCGTCCCCACCACCGTCCACGTCCCCATCGGGATGGTTCACGGCCCGCTGGACTTTAAGAAGGTGGAAAAACCTATTATATTTATAGATACCCTGCTATCCGCCCAGTACACCACTAGATGAGACTCACTCTATGTTGTCATCGCGAGGAGCCTAGCGACGAAGCAATC